>JAKSIB010000002.1 GCA_024399065.1 Fibrobacter sp.
TCCTCGTTCTTACCGGCGTGGAAGGCGTTCAGTCTCAGTCTATTACCGTTGACCGTCAGATGAAGCGTTACCACGTACCGCGCGTCGTGTTCGTCAACAAGTGCGACCGTTCCGGTGCAAACCCGCTCCGCGTTGCAGTTATGCTTAAGGAAAAGCTCAACCACAAGCCCTGCGTTATGCAGATTCCTATCGGTCTCGAAGACCAACTGAAGGGTGTGGTTGACCTCGTCGAAATGAAGGCCTACTACTTCGAAGGCGCTAACGGCGACGACATGATCGAAAAGGAAATCCCGGCTGAACTCGCTGACCAGGCTCAGGAATACCGTGAAAAGCTCGTTGACTGCTGCGCAGACTACAACGACGAAATCATGGAAATGGCTATGGAAGGCAAGTACGGCGTCGACGAAATCGACAAGGCCCTCATCAAGAAGACCATCCGCGAAGCTTGCATTAGCCTCGAAATCACTCCGGTGTTCATGGGTTCCGCTCATAAGAACATTGGTATCCAGAAGCTCCTCGACGGTGTTGTGGACTACCTCCCGAACCCGCAGGAAGTTGAAAACAAGGCTCTCGACCTGAACAACGAAGAAGCTGAAGTTGTCCTCAAGTCTGAAGACAACGAACCCATGGTTTCCTACGCATTTAAGCTGGTGAACGACCGCTATGGTCAGTTGACCTACATCCGCGTCTACCAGGGTGTTATCAAGAAGGGTGACATGATCACCAACATCGCTACTGGTAAGAAGGTTTCCGTTGGCCGTCTCGTTCGTATGCACGCTGACGAAATGGTGGATATCACCGAAGCTGGTGCAGGCGACATCGTTGCTCTGTTCGGTATTGACTGCGCATCCGGTACTACCTTTACCGATGGCAAGAACAACTACAACATGACCTCCATGCACGTTCCTAACCCGGTTATCGAATTGGTGATCGAAGCTAAGAACCGTGACGACCTGGACAACATGTCTAAGGCTCTCAACCGCTTCACTAAGGAAGACCCGACCTTCCAGGTTGAAGTTAACAAGGAATCTGGCGAAACCATCATCAAGGGTATGGGCGAACTTCACCTTGACGTTTACATTGAACGTATGCGTCGTGAATACAAGGTTGACGTCCAGACTGGTGCTCCGCAGGTTGCATACCGCGAAACCATTACTCGCGCTTCCAAGTTCGACTACACCCACAAGAAGCAGACCGGTGGTAGCGGTCAGTACGCTAAGGTCGTCGGTGAAATGCGTCCGATGGCTGTCGAAGGCGACTCCGAAAAGGTTTACAACTTCATCAACTCCGTCGTTGGCGGCCGTATTCCTAAGGAATACATCCCGTCCTGCGATAAGGGCTTCCAGAGCTGCATGGCTGCAGGTTCCTTGATCGGCTTCCCGGTCGTTGGTATCGAAATGGACGTCCAGGATGGTGCTTTCCACCCGGTTGACTCTTCTGATATGGCCTTCCAGGTTGCTGCTCGTATGGCTTTCCGCGAAGCTTTCGCTAAGGCTGGCGCTCAGATCCTCGAACCGATCATGAAGGTTGAAATCCAGACCCCGACCGAATTCCAGGGTTCCGTTGTTGGTAACGTTTCTCAGCGTCGTGGTACCATCGTTGGTACTAACGAAGAACTCGGCATGACCACCATCACCGCTGAAGTTCCGCTTTCCGAAATGTTCGGTTACGCAACTGACCTGCGTTCTATGACTCAGGGTAAGGCTGAATTCACCATGGAATTTGCAAAGTACCTCCCGGTTCCGCGCAACATCCAGGAAGAACTCATCAAGAAGTACGGCGACAAGGCTGGTGCTAGAGCTTAATCT
This sequence comes from Fibrobacter sp., assembly GCA_024399065.1. Classification (NCBI taxonomy): domain Bacteria; kingdom Pseudomonadati; phylum Fibrobacterota; class Fibrobacteria; order Fibrobacterales; family Fibrobacteraceae; genus Fibrobacter; species Fibrobacter sp. Next base: position 1,809 of record JAKSIB010000002.1, read on the forward strand.
TTGAGTTCAACTCAGAATTAAAAAAGTCCCGCGGATTCCCGCGGGGCTTTTTTTTACGCACACAGTTGCACGGACACAACACTGGAGGACTTCGCCCTACACCAAACAAATTAAAACGAAGGTCCTCCATATTATATACAAAGAACCCCAAACCGAGTGCTGCGCACAAATTTATTTGTGCATTGCCGAGGCGATGGTTCTTGTGTTCATAGAACACAAAGAACCCTGCGAGACTAGCCCGCAGGGTTCAGTGGAATTAGAAGAGAACAAGTGTGCTTCCTACCTAGTCTACTCCGCGGTTAGAGGCCGGCATCCCGTCTCGAAAACCAGAATAGGTTGGAAGCACGTTCTTAATATACACTGCGAATTTCCCTAGGAAAACTTTTTTCATAAAAACACTGCTCCCAGGAAAAACATTCCAACATGGAGTACGCGGTAATTCCGTCGTTTTTACATATAAGCAAAGATGATAAAGAGGTTTTATAGGTAGTTTTACAAACAAACTATCATAAGCTCTTGTAAATCTTTGTGTTTTTCACCCATAACTCGGCCATTACATAGTTTTTATAGGTAACTAACGAAAATTCGCTCATAACTCAATTCTATTCTGGGAGTATTTTACCTATAAACACATCATTTAAAACCGATTTATAAGTGATTTTTGTCAAAACCCGTTCGAACCTTCGCTTCCCGCCACAGTTCCTGGAGGCGTTCCGGAGTTTCCTCCTTCATTTCCTTGCCTTCGGCCCGGGCCATTTCTTCCACCACGCGGAAACGTTTTTCGAACTTGGAATTGGCGCGTTCCAAGGCGAGGGCGGCATTGAAACCGCAGTGGCGGGCAACGTTCACCAGGCTGAACATGATGTCGCCGAACTCATCTTCCATACGTTCAATATTTCGATTTTCTTCGTTTGCGGCTTGCATTTCAGCACGGAATTCAGTAAATTCTTCTACGGCCTTGTTGAACACAGGTTCAGCCTCGATCCAGTCGAAACCAACCTTCGCTGCGCGGCGCTGAATTTCCTGGGCGCGGGCCAGAGTGGGCATGCTCTTGCTAACCTTATCCATAGCGGACTTGCCCGCCATTTGTAGATTATTCTTTTCTGCAGCCTTGATGCGTTCCCATCGACGGGTCACTTCGGAGGCATCATCCACCTTGGCATCGCCAAACACATGTGGGTGACGGCGGATCATTTTTTCGCAGATTCCCTGCACCACATCGTCAATGGAAAAGTCATTGTTTTCCTTTGCGACCTGTGAGTGGAATACTACCTGGAAGAGTACATCTCCCAGTTCTTCCGCCATGTGAACCTTGTCGTTTGCCTGGGCGGCATCAATGTATTCATGAGATTCTTCGACTAGATAGGGCAACAAGGACTGATGAGTCTGTTGTCTGTCCCAAGGGCAACCTTCCGGGGAACGGAGGGTGGCCATGATTTTCACAAGATCTTCAAAGGAATATTTCATATGGTACAAGATAGAAAAGGCAAGAGCTGTACAAATGCCAACGATATTTATGAGCTCGGGCTCAAAGAATTCCCTCTGCAATTGAAGGATTCCATTCTCCGCCCCAAAAGACTTTTTTGCAAGGGCATACTTCCCGACAAGGAATCCATCGGAATCGCCATGGTGGGCACAAGGCGCCCCAGCAGCTCCGCCAAGGAACTGTGCCGCAAGCTAGTGGAAAGCCTTAAGGGAACCAACGCGGTGGTAGTTTCCGGCCTTGCACAGGGCATCGACAGCTACTGCCACGAAGCAGCCCTGAATGCGGGCATAAAGACCATTGCCGTCATCGCCCAGGGGTTGGAAGCCCAGTTCCACGGTTCCCAAGCAGAACTGGCCCATAGAATCGTTTCTGAGGGCAGTTGCATCGTCACCGAGTACGAGGGAGACTTCCCGTCGTACAAGGGCACCTTCCCCGCCAGAAATCGAATTATCAGCGGTCTCAGCCGAGCCACCGTCCTTGTCCAGAGCAAAACCAAGGGAGGCGCCCTCATTACCGCCGACTATTGCCTTCAAGAAAGTAAATTGCTCCTGGCGGTTCCCGGGGACTTCGACAGCGAGGTTGCCAGCGGCCCAAACCTCTATTTGGATCAAGGAAAGGCAAAGCCCGTTTTTTCGCCAGAGAGCCTTCGGGTAGCAGCAGGTCTTCAACTTGTAGAATCACCACAGGCCAGCCTGCAGCAGTTGGAACTTTTCGGTTGCAACCTATCGGAAGAGGCCAAGGCGTTCTTCAAACAATTCAATGGTTTCCGGAAGACTTTTTCAGATCTTCAGAAAGAATCTAACTTTAAGACTGGCAACATTTTAGCTATATTAACAGAACTAGAAATTGCAGGACTTGTCCAGACACAGGACAACTACCAATTCTATTTCAACGGATCGGATTAACTTGAACAAGCGACTATTCTTCTTTGCCGGGATCATCATCATCGCAATCATTGCGATGGTTTCCCAGGTTTTCTTCGGAAAGAACAGCTTGAGCCAGCAAAGATACGTCGCCCACGACATTGCCGTCTATCAGGCAAAAATCGATTCCCTGGAAAAGGTGATCGAAACCCGCAACATTCAAATCGAACGCCTCAAGACCGACTCCCTCTACAAGGCGGAAATCCTCCGCACCCGCTACGGCATGACCCAGAAAGGCGAAAAAGCCTTCCAGCTGGTGGAGTAAATCCTTTTTTTTCATAAGTGAAAAGAGCCCGCGTAACACGCGAGCTTTTTTATTTCAAGGAAGACTTTAATCTAACCAAACTCTTCGGGAACTAAAACAGTTTGCATTTAGGTCAAGAGGAGTGGAGTTGGATTCGACCGACCCCTGAAAGGGCGACTGGAGCATCGCGCAAGGAGCGGAGGGAGAAGACAATCTACCACCCTCGCAGACCTTACACAAACAAGACATCAAGCCATTTTACTGGCGTCCGTATGTCCGGCCTTCTCCACCTTTCCTGCGAAATAGCTATAAGCAGCCGGCACAATGAACAGCGTCATGAAGGTAGCGAACGTGAGACCGCCCGCAATAGCGATACCCATAGCCATGCGGCTAGGCGTGCCCGTGAGGATCAAGGGCACTGCGCCCAATACCGTGGAAAGGCTCGTCATGAGGATTGGGCGGAAGCGGCGTTCCGCCGCTTGCCTAGCCGCTTCCAGCTTTGTACATCCGGTAGCAGCAGCAATCTGGTTTGCGAATTCCACAATCAAGATACCGTTCTTCGTCACAAGAGCAATCAAAAGAATCAAGGCAATTTCACTGAAGATGTTCAGAGTCTGCCCTGTAAGGAACAGGCAAGTGAGCGCACCAGCCAAAGCCAACGGCACCGTAAAGAAAATCACCAGCGGAGCGCGGAAACTTTCAAACTGACCTGCCAGCACCAAGAAGATCAAAGCCAGCGCCAGCAGGAACACAATGTACAAGCCGGAAGAGCTTTCTTCGAATTCCTTGGACGCGCCACTCAATGTGGTGCTTACGTTGGGATATTCCTTCAAGAGGCCTTTAGCAATTCGACGCATCTCTTCCACGCCGTCGCCGATGGTCTTTCCGGGAACAAGACCCGCCTGAATCGTAGCAGCGCTAAAGCGGTTGTAACGCGGTAGCGACGGCGATGCAGACTGTTCCTTGTAAGTGATAAAGTTATCCACGCTGACAGCTTCGCCCTTACGGTTCTTCACCGTCAACAAGGACAAGTTCTGAGGCGTTGCACGATACTGGTAACCGACCGCACCGATCACATCGTACTGACGGCCTTCCTTGTAGTATTCACCATAATTCATGTCGCTAATGCTCAATTGAACGGCCTGGGCAATATCATTTACAGACACGCCTTCTTCATTAGCCTTATCGCGCAAAATCTCGATATGAAGCTCCGGCTTGGTAAACTTCAAGTTGGTATTCACCACGCTGAACACCGGACTCTTGCTAGCCTCTTCCATAAACTTGGGCACCAAAGTTCTCAGCACTTCGATAGAACCTGCCTGCAGCACAAACTGCACCGGCAAGCCACCGCGCTGCGTACTGATACTCTGAGGTTCAAACACCATCACGCGAAGGTCAGGATATTCGTTACCCAGAATCTGGATAGCATGGGCGATTTCACTCTGGGGACGGCGAGCAGTTTTGTCGTCATTCAAGGACAAACGAATTCTGGAGTTACCAGCATTCCAAGCACCTGCCTGAACTTCCTTATATTCGCCACTATCCAAGATACCCATGACTTCATCCACGAAGGCATCGGCCATACGTTTAGTGCGGGTAAGAGTCACGCCTTCGGGCATGTTCACGTTCACCATCACGGCACCGGAATCTTCCGTCGGAGCCATTTCGCTACTCATGTTATTGAAGCAGAAATAAGCCGCAATCAAAAGTCCCGCCACAATGGGGAACAACAGAAAACGCAATTTCAGGAAGCCGCCCAGAAGCACAGAATAAATACGGTTCAAACCATTGAAGAAAGGTTCCGTCAAGGCAAAGAACTTACCCTGTTTCTGCTTTCTCAGGAACTTGGAGCAAAGCATGGGAGAAAGGGTCAGTGCGCACAAGGTGGAAAGGAACACCGTACCGATCATCACTGCCACGAATTCGCGGAACAAGAGGCCCGTTGTACCGCCCAAGGCAAGCACAGGCACAAACACAGACATCAACACCACAGAGGTGGCAATCACGGCAAAGAAGATTTCGTTGGTTCCCGCCACAGCAGCCTGCTTGGGAGTCATGCCCTTTTCAATCTTGTCGTAAATGTTTTCCACAATCACAATGGCGTCATCCACAACAAGGCCGATGGCCAGCACCATTGCAAGCAATGTCAAAACATTAATACTAAATCCGCAAAGGTACAGAACAAAGAAGCTTCCGATTACAGCCACCGGCACCACCACCATAGGGATAATGGTTGTACGGCCCTGACGGAGGAAAGCGAAGATAATGGCAATCACCAGGAGGAATGCAACGAAGATGGTCTCCACCACTTCCTTGATGGAAGCACGAATGTTGATAGAAGTGTCGCGGCCATAAAGCATGTCCACGCCTTCGGGGAGTTCACGACGGATGTCTTCCACACGCTTGTAGAATTCGTCTGCAATGTTCACATGGTTACTGCCAGGCTGTGCCACGAGAGCGCAAGTAATGGTGTTCTTACCGTTACGGCGGAAACCCTTACGAGTATCCATGGGTTCGTAATGGATGGTAGCCACGTCTGCCACGTGAATCACAGTGCCGTCGGCAGCAGTCTTCACTGCAATTCTACCAAAGGCTTCCGGATCAGGAATACGGCCCAAAGTACGGATGGAAAGTGTGGTTTCAGAACCTTCGATGGAGCCGGAAGGAAGTTCCAGGTTACCTCTGCTGAGAGCGGCACTCATTTCGCTTCCGGTAACGCCCATGGCCTGCATACGAATGGGGTCAATCCACAGGCGGACTACAGGCTGCTTTTCGCCCCAGATCATCACTTCGGAAACACCGTTGATGGTCTGCAAACGTTCCTTCACGTGGTTGCGGGCAATTTCAGAAACCTCCATGGGGTCCAGCTTGTCGCTGACCAGGCTGATCATCAAGATGGGATCGGAATCAGAGTCGCTCTTATTGACGGTGGGTTCATCCACATCGTCGGGCAAACGACGGCGCACACGGCTCACACGGTCACGAATATCGTTGGCAGCGGCTTCCAGGTCCATGCCGGTTTCGAATTCCGCACTGATGTAGGAGAAACCATCGGAACTGGTAGAAGTCAAGGCCTTGATGCCCGGCGCACTATTGATGGAGGATTCCAGGACTTCGGTAACTTCGGCTTCCACCACAGCCGCATTAGCGCCGGGGTAAGAAGTACGCACCTGGATCAAAGGATAGTCGACGTTGGGATATTCACGGATACCCAAGTTGCTCATGCCGAAGGCGCCCAGCAAAAGAATCACCAGGGCCATCACAGTCATAAGGACCGGGCGACGAACTGAAAGGTTTGCTACACTCATTATTAGGTTCCAGGGGCGAGGTTCGAGGCGCCAGCCTTAGTCAACTTCGTAATCGGTATTGTTGCGAATTTCGCGAATGCGGATAGAGCTACCCTGACGGATGCTGATCAAGCCAGAGGTAATCACGGTATCGCCTTCATTCAAGCCAGAAACAACATCCACGGCAATAGGCGTACGGAGGCCAGTTTCCACACGGACCATCTGGGCCTTGCCATCCTTGGCGATAAACAAATAACCGCCATCCTTATCCAGAGTCAAAGCTTCTGCAGGAACAGGAATAGACTTGGCGCGACCGGAGGAAAGTTCCACACTAACCTTGACGTAGCTGCCAGCCAGCAATTCACCGTTAGCATTATCTACAGCCACCATAATCTGGCGGGTACGGCTGCTTTCAGAAATGGTAGCGTCCAGAGCCTTCACCTTGCCGGTTCTGTTGATACCGCGTTCTTCATCGCGAAGGTCGATTTCGTCACCAACCTTCAGATTAGAGGCGTAACGCTGAGGCAAGGCAAACCTAGCCTTCAGCTGCTTTACTTCGCTAAGAGTTGCAATAGAAGTGCCGGTAGTCATCCAGGCGCCAACGGAAACATTCACAAAGCCAAGCTTACCGCTAAACGGTGCGCGGACTTCAGTCTTTGCAATCTGAGCCTTAATCAATTCAATGCTTGCTTCCGCAGACTTAAGAGACGCTTCTACAGCTTCAAGATCAGCCTGGGTAGCAGCATTCTTTTCCACCAAGCCCTTAGTACGGTCCATCTTTTGCTGAGCCAACTGCTTGTTGGACTCGGCCTGCTTCAGCTGAGCCTTCAATTCAGAATCGTCAATCTTTGCCAGGAGGGCGCCCTTCTGCACGTTGGCTCCATCCTTGGCCATCAGCTTCATCAAACGGCCATTTGCAGCAGCAGTCAGCTCCACGCTGTTCATGGCCTCCAAGGTAGCCATAGTCTGAAAACTCTTGTTAGCTTCATGAGCCTGGGCAATGTAGCCTTCTACGGCAAAAGTCTTAGCCTTACCACCAAAGCCACCCGGACCGCCCTTGCCAGGGTCTTTTCCACCAGGAGCACCAGGACCACCCTTGGCAGCATTATCGCCACCACAAGCGGAAAGCACAACAGAGAGCGCAACAATTAACAAACCAACAAATTTTCTCATATCCATCCAAGGACAAAAAGGTGAAGTCAACCCAACCCTAACTCCAATTAGATGCTTGGAACCAGGATTCGGTTGCAAGGTTTTTTCCAAACACTACCTAAAACTTCACGTTCAGAAGTAAACCGCTGCCATCTTCAAAGAATTGGGGAACAAATTCCATTCGTTCAGTAAACGCCTTCGAAGATGTTGCTCGGTAAATTCTAATGGAATTCAACATGGATACCACACGGTTCAGCACCAGGGCGCCCATAGAAGCCTGAAAGAAGATCCTGCTAATGCGGAAATGACGCAAGCGGCTCTTATATTCCTCAATGTGTTCCGTACTCTCAGGATTATCACTGCTGCCCCAGTCCCACTGAATTTCTGCAGCCAGTTCTTCGTCAATTTCCTTGCCAGCACGAATCATGGTCTGGTTGTAATCCTCGTCCATGTCCGGAGAAGAATTCTGTCCATCTACCCCACCGCGGCTACGATAATTTCCCACCGTATTCAACATGGAGACATTCTTGCTCTTGGTGTTCAATCCGGCATGACGCACCGCATAATTATGGGCTGACGAAATATAACGTTCGCCAATGAAGTAACTGCCGATGGTAGTCATCCACAGCGCAGCGTCAGTCCAGACAAAGGGACGGACAAACTGTTTTTCGCCAAGGTATAATTCACCCATACCAGGCAACAACGCAGAGGCACCAACAGCCTTCCACCAGCTTTTGTCAGAATTCTTGGAAACGCTTTCATCCACCGAAACCACCACCTGGGAATAGGCAGAGACTGCAGCGAACAAAAGAACCAAGATCAATCTCATTAGAAACTCCAGCTAGCCTGAACGTTTACACCGACGCCATCGAACAAGGTAAAGCCACCATCAAGATGCAGGTAGTCATACCAAGACAAATCTTCCTGATACAAGGTCTTGTTGAAGGCGTTTGCAGTGAGGGCTGCATCTACTGCAGAGATAACATGGTTCAGGATCAAGCCACCAAAGAACCATGCCTGCATATCAGCATAGTCGTTAGCTTTGTTACGAAGAGAACGATATTCATCCTTGTGCTTGGATTCTCCCAGGGAGACTGCAGAGGCGTTGGGGTTTTCCAGATCGAGGCTGATGTTGGAGGGAATCACATCATCCCAGCCAAGAACATAGTTCTTATCAGCGATCAAGGAATAGACTTCTGCCGGCTTATCAAACTTGACCTTTCCCATTTCCTTGCCAAGGTTTACAGGCTTGTTCACAAAGTCGCTCTTGTATCCAGCATCGTTTTCATAAAGGTCTCGGCTATAGCAACCGCGTGCGGAAGCGTTTCCATAAATCGCTTCACAGAAACTTTCACGGGAGCCAAGGTAGCGGGTACGGAAAGCTTCTGCATTAGCACCACTGCCATTGGATTCAAACAACGTACGCATGCCGTTTTCGTAATCGCCAATGGAGAAGTGTTCCTTGGCATAGCTCTTATACTTCTTGACTTGCTTGCCGTACTTGTAGACAGAGTAGTAGTACCAACCGCTCCAAAGACCTGCTTCCAAAGCCAGGTAGACGACACCACGGGCCGTAGTGAACTTGGAACCGCCAGTGTATAGCTGACCTGCACCCGGAATCACAAGGGACATGAACAAAGCCTTACGAGGATCCTTGTACTTGCCCTTGATTTCATCCATGCCGTGAACCTTGGAAACCTTCACCGGCCCAAGCAAGTCGCGACGGCTCATGGAACTGGAGGACGGAGCGGCAGAAGTTTCAGAAGAACTGCTAGATTCTGCGGCTGCGACTTCAGAAGAGGAGGATTCAATTACCGGCATTTGGGCTGCTTGGGCAGCCAAAAGCTGATCCTGAATATCCATCAGGGAATCCTGGGCGCGCATGGCGGAATCCTTGGGAAGTTCCGCCTCACGAATAGAATCACGGACTCGGGCCTGTTCCGTTGCCTGTCGGATGGCTTCCTGACGTTCTGCGTTCATTCGAGCATAGTTACGGGCGTATTCTTCTTCGGGAGAAAGGGAGCTGGAGCTCTCCGCCACAGAAGAGGAACTGGCCACGCTTGAGCTAGAAACGGCAACGGAACTGGAGGATACCGCAGCACTGGAAATAGCAACTGTGGCAGAACTTGAAACCGCGGCACTGGATGCAACCTCGGAGCTGGAAGACTGAGCTTCGGCAGCGGCAGCTTCTTCTTCAAATTCGGCAAAAAGGTCTCGCGGCTGGGCAAAACCCTGAGTTACAAAAAATCCGGCCATGCAGGCCACAATAGACTTAAGAGCAAACTTGTGCATACAAGTATAAAATAGAAAATTGCAAAAAAAAGAACCGCCCCAATCCGAAGAATGGAGCGGTTCAAAAGCTTTTAACCAAGCTAGTTTAGGGAGAGAGAATTACTTCTCTGCCACCACCCAAACCTTAACCTGTGCTTCAACGTCGCTGAAGACCTTGATAGTCACGGTGTAAACGCCGAGCTGCTTGATCGGTTCAGCAAGATCAACCTGAGCGCGGACGATCTTAACGCCCTGCTTGGTGATTGCATCAGCGATGTCGGAAGCGGAGACGGAACCGTAAAGGCGTTCGCCTTCCACTACGCGGCGTTCGAGGTTAACAGAAATCTGAGAAAGCTTTGCAGCGACGTCGCCAGCAGCTGCCAGTTCCTTCTGGAATGCAGCTTCAACAGCAGCGCGGTTGTTCTTGATTTCTTCAACAGCTTCCTTGGTTGCACGAACAGCGAGCTTGCGCGGGAAGAGGTAGTTATTTGCATAACCGTTCTTAACCTTCACGACGTCGAGCATCTTGCCGAGGTGGGGAACATTGGCCTTAAGAATAATTTCCATAGTCTAGGTCCTCCAATTAGCGAATGCTGTCCGAAACGAACGGGAGAATAGCCATCTGACGAGCACGCTTGATTGCTTCGTTCAGCATACGCTGATACTTAGCAGAGGTGCCGGAGATGCGGCGAGGAATGATCTTGCCACGTTCAGAGATGAAGCGACGGAGAGTCTTTTCATCCTTGTAGTCAATGAACTGAACGTTGTTTTCAGTGAACCAGCAAGTCTTCTTGCGACGAATACGGGTTGCCTGCTTCTTATCTTCAAAAGCCATGATTAAGCCTCCCCTTCTTCTTCTGCGTCAACCGGAACGATTTCTTCGGTAGACTGAGCCATATCTGCATTGTAAACGATTTCGGTCATCGGATAATCAGCGAGGGTCATCCAACGGAGAACGTTTTCATTGAGCTTGAGAGCTGCTTCCATAGCGGCAACAGTTGCAACTTCTGCCTTGTAGTAGAAGATTACATAGAAGCCGTGCTGGCGCTTGTTGATAGAATAAGCGAGCTTGCGCTTGCCCCAATCATCGCGACGAACAATTTCGCCACCCTTAGTGATGTTAGCGGCGATGGTCTCGATTTCAGCCTTGATGGCGTCGTCAGAGATCATAGCGTCGATGATCACCATAGTTTCGTACTGTCTCATAATGAGATCCCTTTGGTCTTTCGCCCAGGTTACCACCATTGGCCCCGGGAGGGTTCCGATATAAATCGGTGGCCCAAATATAGAAAAGGATGAATTTTTGTCAAACCTAGGGGGCTGGTCCTAGGTAAAAATGTCATTTTTCAGCCCTAAATTGCGATTTGGAGACCCACAATTCCGTGCAGAGACCAGTTCCCCACCCCGCGGTTGAAGTACCTCTGGACACCAAATTCGGCAGAAATCCAGATGGAACGGAGATTTCCCCTACCCCAAGGCCAGAATTCCTGCATGTCGATAGCAATACCGGGGGTAATGGACAGGAGGGCCGAGTTGGAGAAACTGTACTCAAACAAGGCACTGCCGGTCAGACCGAAATAGCGAGTCGGCTTCCAACCGAAACCGCCACCTACACCAATGGAGAAACCATCCAGGGAGAACATTTTTTCGCACTCGGTCAGTTCGCGTTCAGTGGTATCGGGAGCAGAGACCGTTGAGTCGCCACCGATAATATTCCCAAAATCATCCTTTATCTGATTGCGAAATTCCGAAATGCGGGTTGTTTCAAAGCCAAAGACCGGTTCTGCATAGATGTCAAAGTTTGTCCATGTTTTATGGAATCGGGCATCAATACGGAAACGCTGGTACATAAGCATGGAGGACTTGTCCAGGTTGCCGCCGAAGTATCGCACGTCGCCGCCACCGCTGATCCAGTCCGTATAGAAGAACTCCACCTGAGCCTGCCAAATTCCCATGCAATCGCAGTCCATGGTAGGCTGAAAAACGCCAGCGCCGATGCCTACGGAAAGGCCTTTGCCAGTGTAGGCCGTTTGGCGAGGAAGCGGAATGTTCTTCTGTATTTCCACAACTACAGGCTTTTCAACATCAAGAGAGTCGACCGTGGGCAAGGAATCTACAGCAGCCAATGTGTCGACCGTGGTCAAGGAATCGGCGACCTTCGAGGAATCGGCCCATTCAACGTATTCGCCGAGAGGGGCCAGGGAATCATTGACCAAACCAATGTTTTCCCTTACGGCAGTCTCCGGGTCGTCGTATTCATCCGGCATTTCACATATAACATACGCGGAGTTCGGCCAATTGGAATTACCGTCCGAATTTTTTGCTGTGTCCGAAGTTTGTGCGGAGCCAACCGATTGCTGGAGCGAATCAGCTGCTTGCTGAACAGAACTATCCTGCTGCAGGTTAGAGCCGTCTGATTGCAGGTTGGAACCATCTGTTTGCAGGTTAGAACCGTCCGCCGCTTCAGCAGCGAAGGCTCCCATGGCAAGCAAAAGTACAAACAGGATTGGCTTCATTTCTGAATTAATTATAACAAATCCATTTACTTACGGGTCGCAGCCTTGGCAGCTTTTCGAACCATCGGGGCGTAATTTCCCGAGGGGTCCACCGTTTCCAGCAAATCAATCTGCAGATTTTCGATTGCAACGGCATCTTGTACCTCGTTGAACCTGGCATCATAGAAGAGCAAGGCACGCCCCTGTCCGCGGTTAAAATCTTCGAAGATCAGTTGGGACGAGAAATGCTCATGATAAAAACTCGTCATGTATACAGGTTTAAAGGCCGCGGATGCCTGATTCAGCTTTTGGATAATATCCTTCTGCTTTTCGGTCAGGGGCTGCCACTGGCAGGAATCTGGATGAACCTCCGGGAAGTAACCGAACTTGTAGCCAACGGAATCTTTCTTGACGAAGAATCTCACCTCCACATTGCCGCTCTCTATATGGAACTCGGTGTGAATTTCATAATCAATATGAAATTTATTTTCTGAAGGTTCCAAATTAAAATGGCTGACCACGCCCCAACAATCAATAACGCGTTCTCCAAAGTAAAGGGCGTTCCCGACAAAAGATACTGCAAACAAGGCGGGAACCGTAAGCCAGTGGATCCAGTTTTTCGGTTGAAGATGCAGGCCCCAAAAGCCACACAGCAGAAAAAGTCCCAACAGCAGAAGGCCATAGAGAAGGCACGTACTGGAGGCACTTTCGGACCAGAGGATTCTAAAGCCTTCCTGGGCCAAACCACCCAAGAAATAAATCAGCAAGGCACCCCAAAGTACCGCCCACAAAGGCTTGGGAAACACATTCTTGAATAGCACCGCCAGTACCAGGGAAAACAGGCAAGGAAGAAAAACATCCTTCAGGGACTCCGTCAAAAACCAGCCCGGATCCGAGAGCACGCTTTCTAAAAGGGTGGACAAATAATTAGAAAGGTTTGATTGGATCATTGTCACCTTAATTTAATCAACCTCAATATACACAAAAACCCTCGACGACATGCCGGGGGCTTTTGTAAAAATGCTTTTAGAACACCTTATTAAGTCTGCTTCGATTGCCGCGGGGCTTCGCCCCTCGCAATGACAGTTGGGACTAGTAAGTACCGAGGAGTTCGCGGACCTTGTCCATCATGGCCTTGGACTTGACGCGGGCCTTTTCCTTACCGTAGGCGAGAATCTTGTCGATTTCTTCGGTGTGGGCAAGCAGGTCGAAGTACTTTTCGCGGGCAGCGCCCAGATGTTCTTCGAGGACGTTCTGCAGTTCCTGCTTGGCGTGGCCCCAGCCCATGCCGCCTGCGCGGTAGCGGGCTGCCAGAGCTTCGGTCTGTTCCGGCGTTGCGAACAGCTTGTACAGTTTGAACACGTTGCAGGTATCCGGATCCTTAGGTTCTTCGATGCCCTGGGAGTTAGTTACGATCTTGCCCAGGCGCTTCTTGAGAGCCTTGGAATCCAGGAAGATGTCGATGTAGTTGTCGTAGGACTTGCTCATCTTGCGGCCATCCAGACCCGGGATCACGCCGGTGGATTCCTGGAAAACCGGTTCAGGAACGGTGAACACATCCTGACCAAAATGCTTGTTGAACTTGATGGCGATATCGCGGGCAAATTCCACATGCTGCTTCTGGTCCTTCCCCACCGGCACGATGTCGGCATTGAACATGAGGATGTCAGCATCCATCAAGCAAGGATAGCAGTAAAGGCCCATGTTCACGTTGGCATCCACGTCTTCGCCGGCGGCATCGTTCTTCGCCACCTTGTCCTTGTAGGCGTGGGCGCGGTTCATGAAGCCCTTGGGGGTAAAGCAGCTGAGAGCCCAGCTCAGTTCGAATATTTCGGGAATGTCGCTCTGCTTGTAGAACAGGGTTTCTTCCGGATTCAGGCCCAGGGCAAGCCAGGTGGCTGCGACCTTGTAGATGTTGTCGCGCATTTCGGCGCCGTTCTGCACGGTGGTCAAAGCATGATAGTCTGCAATGAAGTAGACAGCGTCGTAAGTCTTGGTGAGTTCAAGAGCCGGGCGGATTGCGCCCACATAGTTGCCGAGGTGCGGAGTGCCTGTCGGCTTGATACCGGTAAGAGAAATCTTTTTCATGGCGGGAAATTTAGGAAAAAAAGAAGAATACAAATATTATATGGACAAAAAAAGGTTATCTTTACCCCAAAATGATGCAAGACGAAAAGTACATATTGGTAGATAGCGAAGAATCCTTGGCAGGTTTGCTTGCAGATTTGGAACTTTACGACATGGCTGCGGTAGATACCGAAGCAGACTCCATGTACCATTATACCACCCGCCTTTGCCTTATCCAGATTACCATCGGCGACCACCACTACATTGTGGACCCGCTATGCGAACTGGATCTTGCACCGCTGTTCAAGGCACGCGCCATGCAGACCTTGATTTTCCACGGTGCAGACTACGACCTTAGACTTTTGTGGCAGACCTACGGTTTTGCCCCCAAGCACATTTTCGACACCATGCTTGCGGCCAAGATCCTGGGCGAACCCCACCTTGGCCTTGCAGACCTGGTCCGTGAGTACTTCGGCGACGAACTGAAAAAGGAAAATCAGCGTGCCGACTGGACTACCCGACCGCTCCCCCTGGAAATGTGCGAATACGCCATCCACGACACCTTCTACCTCCACGAACTCTGCGCAATCCTTGCAGAAAAGTTGCAGGCAGCGGGACGTATGGACTGGCTCATGGAACAGTGCGACGCATTGATCGAACACGCCAAGAACCCGGCTCCCGCAAAAAAGGACCCCTGGCGCATTACCGGCAGCAACATTTTCAGCCCCTGCTCCCTGAATATTTTGAAATTCCTGTGGGAATGGCGCGAAAAACAGGCCGAAGAACTAGACCGTCCGCCCTACAAGGTGATGCCTTCTGAACTGATGCTGGCAATCGTTCGCCACGCTCAGCAGACCTTCCCGGTGGTAGACCTGGAAAAGCTGCCCCGCCTCCCCCGCAACTTTAAGGAAGACCGTCTGGATTCCTTCGTGCAGATGCTGACCGACGCCATGGCAGTTCCTGAAGCTGACTGGCCAGCACGCTTGCCCAAGGCTCCCCCTCCGCCTATTGTTCCCAACTCCGACTTGCTGTCGGTGCTGAAACAGTGGCGCGACGACAAGGCTGCCTCCTTGAACATCGATGCAGCGCTCCTTGCCAACAAGGCTCAGCTCATTTGGCTTGCAGCCCCCGGCACCATGCCCTGGGAAACCCGCTATGAAGAAGCCAAGCTGCAGAACTGGCAACGTAGGATTTGGACCGAGATTTTGCAAGAAAACCTGCCTACCGCAAAGCGCGTCGGCGACCCGGACTAACAGTCCAAGAACTTTTTTGGTATAAAACTTTTTGGTGACAGCCCGCTAAACTTAACGCCGGCATTGAATATGGAATACATTTTACCGATTATCCTCCTTTTCGTGGTCCTAGCCTCTAGACCTTTTTACGACAAACTTTTCAAGAAAAAGGAAGAAGGCGATGAACTTATCAAGAACCCCTGGTTCGAGATCCATGCTATTCCTGGCTACACCGCCTCTAGACAGATTGCTGCATTTTATCCTTTGAAGGGTGAGCCCAATATTTTGCCCATCCTGGAACAGCTCTGTGAAGAAGGGCGTCTGCTGCTCCCCCGCTGCACCGGCGAAACCACCATGGAATTCTACCCCGTCAGGAACCTTCGCAAGGATTTGGTGAAGGGACATTTTGGAATTATGGAACCTCGTGAAGGTTTGGAACCTTTCCAGGGTGAAATCAACGTCTTTTTGGTACCCGGCACAAAGTTCAATTTGGACGGCAAGCGCCAAGGACACGGAAAGGGTTACTACGACAGATTTTTGGCAAAGTATCCTGAAGCCTACAAGGCAGGAATTGCCACCCCCAAGCAGATTGCGAAGGAGCCTCTGGAACAGAAGGAAACTGACATCCAGATGAACCAGGTCATTGTTTGCAGGGAAAGATATTAAACTAAAGGAAGTGCACTATGGCATTTGACAACAACAGAAAATTCGGCCGCGCCCCCCGTCAGAATTACAGAGTCCGCGAAGACAATGAATTCCGTCCGCAGAATCGCGAAGACCGCCCCCAGGGTGATTTCCGTTCTCAGGGTGATTTCCGTCCGGCTCGTCCGAACAACGAATTCAAGCCATTCCGTCCCAAGCCCCGTTTTGAGCAGCGTCCGCAAGACACCGCTCGCGCCCTCCAGGACGGCGTGGTTCCCGCAGTTGGTGACGCAGACGCAGCCCCGCAGGTAGCCGTAGGCGGCATCAAGGAAGTGACCGAACTTTTGACCAAGAGCCCCATGCAGGTTCACCGCGTGCTGTTCATGCACCAGTCCGGCAATCCCAAGCTCTATGAACTGCAGAAGCTTGCCAAGCGCAACCACGTTCACGTGCAGCAGGTAGATTCCAAGATCCTGAACAGCTACGCCACCCCGAACCACGGTGTGGTGGCCCTCATGAACGAAAAGGAATTGCTGGTCTGGGAAGACGTTCGTGAGGAATTCTTCAAGGCCATCGATAACGGCGAACGCAAGTTGATCGCCGTAGCCACCAACATTGAAGACCCCCGCAACCTGGGCGCTTGCATCCGTAGCTCCCTCGCCTTGGGCGTCGACATTTTGCTGCTCCCCGCCAAGGGCATGTGCGGCATTACGCCCAGCGTTGCACGTACTTCCGCAGGCGCACTGGAAAAGATGCGTATCTGCCGTCCCAACAATTTGGAAGCAGCCGTTGGCGAATTGAAGATGGCCGGCTACCAGATTCTCGGTCTGGACGCAGACACCGAAACCAACTTGGCAGACTTCAAGTTTGCAGACCATGCCGTTATCGCCGTGGGTGGTGAAGACGTGGGCCTTCCGCCTTTCATCAAGAAGCAGTGCGATGCAGTGCTTCGCATTCCCATGATGCCGGAAGCACACTCCTACAACGCTTCCGTGGCACTTTCTTTGGGCCTGTACGAATACGCAAGACTTAGAATCAAATAGCAGCTCAATTAAATCTGCATAGATTGCCACGTCACTACGTTCCTCGCAATGACATAAGGCAAAAAAAATTGGCGACCGAAAGGCCGCCTTTTTTATTTTAGTTCTCCGGGAACAAATCCGGATGTTCTTTCATTTCATCAATCTGGATTTGATGCAGAACCACCTTACCCTCGGTTAGGCTCTGTTGCACATCAATCAGTCGCTGGTTCAATGAACCGCGGAACTTGATTTCCATACAACGCTTCGCCATCACGAAAGGACCATCCACCAGGATATCTGCAAAGCTGAGGAGTTCAAGATACTCAGGCTTTTCAGGAGCCAAGGCCATCAGGCGTTCATAAGTGAATCCAGTAAAAATCACCAGGTTAAGACCACGTTCCTTGATTTCGCGAGCCAGGGGAACCAAGGTTGCCGCCTGGAACATAGGATCGCCACCACTCAAGGTAACGCCATCCAGCAGCGGGTTTTCCTCGATCATGTCAAGAAGTTCCTTGAGGGAAACAAAATGACCGCCATTAAAATCGTGGGTCTGGGGATTATGGCACCCGGGGCAATGATGGGAGCAGCCCTGGGTGAAAATAGAAAAGCGGATGCCCGGGCCGTCCACAAAGGATTCCGGCTCTACACCCGCTATTCGCAGGCGCATAGATTCGAGACCTTCCGCAGCAGGAAATTCTTCCTCGCGATCAACATCTTCTACGAATTCGCTATCTCGGTTCATCTATGCGTCAACAGATTTTTTATTCAACAAATTAGTTTTCGCTGTCGTAACCGTGCTTAACGCGGTCGTTCACTTCAGCAAGCTTTGCGTTGTTGAAACGGTCCACTGTACCAACCAGGTAACCAGTGATGCGACGGATGCGTTCGAAACCAACGCCTTCGCCGTACTGGGACTTTTCCTTATCAGACATTTTATACTCCTTAATGTTTACTTTATACTGAGAAAAAATTCTTTTCCAACTGTTCGCACACAATTAGCGAATGCCCAAGAAGGCAGGCATGCCCGGGAACTTCTTGCGGAGTTCTTCAATCTTCTGCGGGTCAATGGAATGACCTTCCTTACGGCCGCAGCGGGGGCAGACATCGTTAATCACGCCAACGAAACCACAAACCGGGTCACGGTCAACCGGGTGGTTGATGGAGCCATAACCAATGCCGGACTTAGCCATGAAGCGAACGATCTTTTCGAATGCGTCAAGGTTCTGAGTCGGGTCACCATCCATTTCGATGTAGCTGATATGGCCAGCGTTGGTGAGTGCGTGGTACGGTGCTTCCAGTTCGATCTTCTTGAATGCAGAAATCTTGTAGTAGACCGGAACGTGGAAAGAGTTGGTATAGTAATCGCGATCGGTAACGCCCGGGATAATGCCGAACTTCTTCTTATCCATGCGGAGGAAGCGACCAGAAAGGCCTTCTGCCGGAGTTGCGAACAAGGTGATGTTCACACCGAGGCGCTTGGATTCGCTGTCACAGAAGTCGCGCATGTGCTGGATTATTTCCAGGCCCAGGCGCTGAGAAGATTCGGATTCGCCATGATGCTTACCGGTGAGAGCCACCAGAGTTTCAGCAAGGCCGATGAAACCGATGGAAAGGGTACCATCCTTCAGGACTTCACGGACTTCGTCATTCCAGCCAAGCTTTTCGGAACCAATCCAAATGCCCTGACCCATGAGGAAGGGGAAGTTCTTTACGCGCTTACGGCTCTGGACTTCCATACGTTCCAGCAACTGATCGCGGACGAGAGCCAACATACGGTCCAGTTCCTTGTAGAACAGGTCCAAAGACTTCATCTTGAGAGCGATGCGCGGAAGGTTAATGGAAGTGAAGCTCAAGTTACCGCGACCGAAAGTGATTTCGTGGTCGGGACGAGCGGAGTTACCAATAACGCGGGTGCGGCAGCCCATGTAGGCGATTTCAGTTTCGGGACGGCCCGGCTTGTAGTAAGCAGCATTGTACGGTGCATCCATGAAGCTGAAGTTGGGGAACAAGCGCTTTGCAGAAACGCGGCAAGCAAGCTTGAACAAATCGTAGTTGGGATCTTCAGGGTTCAGGTTCACACCAGCCTTCACGCGGAGGATCTGAATCGGGAAGATTGCGGTTTCGCCACCACCCAAGCCTTCTTCTGTGGTAAGGAGCAAGTTGCGGATTACCATGCGGGCTTCGGGATCGGTGCACATACCATAGTTGATGCTGGAGAACGGAGTCTGAGCACCGGCGCGGCTGTGCATAGAGTTCAGGTTGTGAACGAAGGCTTCCATTGCCTGGAAGGTAGCCTTATCGGTTTCTTCGTAAGCCTGCTTTTCAGCAAACTTCTGAGCCCCCATGACGATTTCGGTCGAGAAAGTCTTGGAGAGTTCGCGAGCTTCGGTCTGGACAAACTTTTCGTTAGGAACGAGAGTTGCAACCATGTCCATTTCGAACATTTCGTCGTGAAGCTTCTTGACGATGGGGCGGAGTTCTTCTTCTTCCTTACCGGTGAGAAGAATCAAGGCCTTCACCATGTTGTTCAGGTAAGCCTTGCGGTAAGTGATGCGAACGCCGTCGGCCATGGCATAGTCGAAGTTAGGAACAGCCTGGCCACCGTGCTGATCATTCTGGTTGGACTGAATAGCGATAGCTGCGAGAGCTGCGTAGCTGCGGATGTCCTTCGGTTCACGGAGATGGCCGTGACCGGTATTGAAGCCGTTCTTGAAAAGCTTGATCAAGTCGATCTGGCAGCAGGTCATGGTGAGGGCATAGAAGTCCAAGTCATGAATATGGATATCGCCTTCGGAATGAGCGCGGCTGTGTTCCGGCTTCAGCATCATCATGGTGTAGAAATGCTTTGCGGATTCGGAACCATACTTAAGCATGGTACCCATGGCGGTATCGCCATCGATGTTTGCGTTTTCACGCTTCAGGTCGGATTCCTTAGCGGAGCTGAAGGTGATGTCGCGGAGGGTGTGCATGAGGCGAGTGTTCACTTCACGAACACGGGTACGTTCTGCACGATAAAGGATGTAGCTCTTGGCGGTGTCGCCGTAGCCAGCTTCGGTCAAAGCCTTTTCAACAGCATCCTGAATGTCTTCAATTTCGGGTTTGGTCTTGCCTTCAGCTTCGAGGCGACCTACTGCGTAAGCGGCAACTTTAAGGGCGGTGCTACTAAGAACGTCTTCGCCGCCGAGGAGGTCGAGCTGGCTCTGAGAAGCCTTGATCTGTTCTTCAAGTTCACCGGAGGCACGGAAAGCTTTTACAATGGCATCGGAAATCTTTTCGATGTTGAACGGCATCTCACGGCCGTCACGCTTCTTCACAGTAAAGATCATCACCAATCCTAGATTTTTTGGCTCGCCAGCCGATAAAAATGCGACTTTTTACCGAATCCGGCGAATTTAGTTCAATTTCTTCAATTCCACTATATCTTGTGCTTTCCTCCAAACCCTAGACACAAGATATGGACTACAAGATAATAAAAAGACCATTATTTAGGGGTAATTTTTTCAAAATTCCTAATTTTTTTTTCACATTTACATTGCTTTACAAAAACTTATCAACATCTTACAAAAAGTGTCATAAATTTGTGACCTGAAGAATAAAAGCTTACTTTTTCCTAACTCTTTATTTAATAAGAACTTAGCGAATTTTAGTCGAAAAACACACCCCATTTTGACTTATCAACAACAAAAAACGGGCATGTGATGCCCGTCACTTGACAAAAATTTAGGGGTTTTATAGCTACTTCAATTCCACCCAAAGGCGAACGTTGGCACTGATTTCTACAGAGTCCGCGATGGAGGATACATCGGCAGCAAGGACATCGACGCTGTTCATGGCAGCAAGCATCACACCCTTGCGACGGGCTCCGCCCATGGCAAAGACGCCGTCACCTTCGCTACCGATGTAGAGGACCTTGCCCAAAGTGCGGCCAGCGCCTGCTGCGTAGTGAGAAGCCTTATTCATGCCGTCCTTGACGGCGGCTTCAATAATAATACCCTGCAAAGAATCCTGATCTTTCAAAGTTGCCTGGGTGGGATAAATTTCAATATCCGGTTCTGCAGACAACAACTGAGACAGCAAAGCAGCGTCCTTACGGGAATCAAGCTTCACCACGAAATTCTGGGTTGCCACATAGCCAACCAAATTGCGGGAGCCCTTATCGTAGGACCATTCCTTAGTCAAGGAAACACTGTTCTGCTCAATGCTGGATTCAGAAATGTCCAAGGATTTCACTACATCGAAAATCTTGGTGCGGCGTTCGGTAAGCTTGTTATAGACACCATCCTTGTCTGCATCACGAAGCTCAATGGAGAAATTGGAAACAAACTGGTTTGCTTCAAACTTCTGGGACTTGTGCCCGGTCAATTCCACCTTGGGAACCAAGCTAACATCATCGGAAGCATTAGCAGAGGTCTGGGTTCGATTGCAGCAGTCACAGCCAATAAGGTTGAGAGAGGCGATCAGCAAAGCGGACAGGACAAATTTCTTTTTCATAGTTACTCCAATTAAAACCAAACCAATCCCACTCCTATAAACCTACTTATTTTGATCCTTGAAAACAAGCTTTGAAATCAAAGAAATCAAAACCGCTACGATAATGGTGGTAGACATGCTGATAAACGGCATCCAAGGCCAGCTGAAGATTCCACCGAGAACCGCAGGCACGCCGAACACAGGAATTCCCTGCACCAGCACGAGGCTACCCATACCGCAAAGAACGGAAACTACCACAACCCAGGGGCGAACATTCTTGATAAAGAAGGCCAAGAGAAACATGCCAAGGAGCGGGCCGGTGAAAAGACCTGTAAAGAACAACGCGTTCTTCAAGAGGCTTCCCTGCTGAGTTGCTGCGAACAAGGCGCCAAATACACCAAGGACTCCCCAAAATACCGTCCACAACTTTGCACGCTTGAGACCACCCATACCCTCGTCTTCCTTGAAGCCGAGAATATCCTTTTCCATGGTGTTGCTGAGGGAGTTGATGGCGCCAGAAAGAGAACTCATGGCAGCAGCGCAAATGGCGGCAACGATCAAGCCAGTAATACCAACGGGAAGTCCATTCACGATGAAGTGGGGGAACACGTCGTTCTGGCCGATGCCTTCGGGGAGCGGAGCAGCATGAGCCATCTGGTAGTAAACGTAGAGAGCGGCGCCCACCCAGTAGAAGAGGATAGAAACAATGACGCCCAAGACCATGGAAAGCACGCTGGAACGGTTGGCAGCCTTCACGTCCTTGCAGCTCAGGTAACGCTGCACAAACTGCTGGTCACAACCGCGGATTGCAATTTCCAGAATAGCATAAGCGAAGCCTGCTGAAATCAAGGTGCGGGCGTTGGAAATATCGAAGGAAGCGTCCCACCATTTGGTCTTGCCCGCTTCGGAAGCCATAGCAGCCATTTCACCGAAGCCGCCTACGGAATTGGCAATCAAAATCAGGACAAGGGCGCCACCGCCGAAGAACACGATAAACTGCATCACGTCGGTCCAGATCACCGCCTTGATTCCACCAAACCATGTGTAGAAAATGGCGACCGCCGCAGAAACGATGATGGCGTAACGCAGGTCCACATGCAGGATTTGAGCCAGCACAAGGGACGGTGCATAAAGAAGAATACCCGTACGGAGCAACAAGTGCAAGCAGTAGAAAACCGCAGCCAATCGCCTTACGCCTCGGGAATACCTTACTTCAAAAAGCTCGTAGGCACTGTTGATGCCCGCATTACGGAACCTGGGGATGAATACGAAACCCACCACAAAGATGCTAAAGAAGGCTCCAATCTGGAACATAAGGAAAGTCATGTTGTCGCCATACACATCCGCAGGCGCGCCCAGGAAAGTGGTGGCACTGACGGAAGTTGCAATGAGGCTGATGCCCACGGCAACCCAAGGCATGGAACCGCCGCCCAGCATGTATTCCTTGAGGTTCTTGTTTCCGCGGGAAACCCACAGGCCGATAAACAAGGATACCAGCAGGTAGGCAACAAGGACAATCCAGTCAAAAACAGTAAACATAGGTACCTATAAAAAAGAGCCCGCAACAGCAATGTCCGGGCTCCGTAATTTCAAAAGTTAAGTAGCAGAATTTTCGGGAGCAGCCGGTTCGGAAGTTTCTTCCTCGAAGCGAATCACCTGATTACGTCCACCTTCCTTGGCGCGGTAGAGAGCCTGGTCGGCGTTGTTCACGGCTTTCTTCATATCGTGGAAGTCCGGGGTCACCAGGAATGCACCGATACTGACGGTAACGCGAAGCGGTTCAGCCTGCTTGACATCGAAGACCAGTTTCTGCACTGCCTTGCGGATTCGTTCTGCAGTTTCCAGCATACCTTCTGCAGTGGTTTCCAGAAGACCAACCACAAATTCTTCACCACCGTAGCGGGCAACAATATCGATATCCTTACGGATTTCACCGCTGATGGTATCGGCGATGCCCTTGATGACCACGTCACCAATGGGATGGCCGTAAGTATCGTTCACATGCTTGAAGTGGTCGATGTCCATCATCAGCACGCCGATATTGTACTTCTTGCGGTCGGCGCGAACCTTCTCGGTACGGAGGCTTTCGTGAAGAGTACGATGGTTGATAAGACCGGTAAGACCATCACGCATAGCGAGGTCGCGGCCATGTTCAAACTTGCGGGCACGATCGTAGGCAAAGCCAGCAACGCCAGCAAAGGCCTTGAGCAATTCCTTTTCGTGATCAGTGTAGGGCTGGGAGCTACGGTTTTCCAAGCAAATTGCAATATCAGCTTCAGAGGAGTCCGGTTCAGTAGCAATAGGCATCACGAAAAGTTGACGCAAATTCAGGTTGCGCTTTTCGTTATCGTTCAGGCGGGGCACGTAATCGTTGAAGTTCTGGGAGAAGCTACGTTCCACAGGACGGTTACGCATAAGGGCGAGAACAAAAATACCCTTGTCAGAAAGAGTAAATCTCTTTTCTGCAAACTGGTCGGCATCGATACCATCGCAGAATACCACACGGCCAGAGCCTTCCTTCACCTTGTTCATGGCAAGAATGGTAAGACGGTCGTAGGCCACGTTATCCTTGACGTAGTTGATAATCTGCTTGTAGATGTCCTTCACAGTCATGGTCTGGAAGAACTTGCGCTGGTAATTGTAGAGGCCGCTGTACTGCTGGAGAGCGATATGCTTCTGGGCAGAGAAGAAACCCTTGCAGTCAAGCATGCTGATACTGCCGGCAATGTAGTTCAAAGCCTGGGCAGTCTGGTCGTTAAAAGCGTTAGGATAGACGGAATCCATAACCAGAGCGCCAATTCGGACACCATTGTAATTCAAGATAGGCACCGCCACCACGGACTTGATGGGAGTGGCGTCTGCATAGTACATGAGGCTCTTGTTGCTGGTCAAATCACCTTCAAGAAGACGATTCACGCTGGGGCGGAAAAGCTTGCTGATTAAACCGGTATTTTCAGAAATGCGAACACAAGGATTCACAGAAAGTTCCTTGTCGTTCACAAAATTTCTCACACCCCAGTCCTTGGGATTTTCCAGCTGGGTAAAGACGATAACAGTATTTACATGGGGCACCGCAATCTTCAGGGCGCGCATCATGTTCTGCATGCCCTTATTGATATCGGCGTTGGCACGAGCCCAGATCTGGCTCACCTTAAGGGCGGCTTCAGGTTCATTTACCATGCCGTTTTCATTACGGAATTCAGTACGCAGATCCGGAGCCACGATGGGATTGGCGTTGGTGGGATTTCTCTTGAGAGAAATAATCGGCAAGGTCGAAGTGGACTGCTGGCTATTGGGACCAGCCAAACGGGGGCGATTCAGCCATGCAAGAACAAAAGCCACCACGGCAAAGGGAATCAGGAACAAAAGCATCCCGCCCTTGAACGCAAGACCTAAAAACAGGCCCGCCACCACAAATAAAACTTCTGACACAGTCATAAAACCCATCTACCTTCTTATAACCGGAATGAACGGTACAGCATTACAGACGCGATTCCACCATAAACGAAGTGGCTGATCCAGGCTGCCCAAAATGGCGTTAGTGCTCCATTCTCGCCCATTTTCAATCCGATACGTTCAAGGATATAATAGCTAAAAACAATCAACAGGCCAACACCGAACTTCTGAGAAAGGCCTCCAGAACGGCTATATCGATGACAAAGTGCGGCGCCAATCAAAAGCACGATTAAATTCATCCAATGAGCGGAACGTTTAAAGTGGAGGGCCGTTTCCATGAGACGGGTATCTTCACCAGAACGCTTCAGGACCTCGATGCGCTTAATGACCATCTTGGAATCCATTTCGTCGGAAACCTGACGTTCATTAATCAGGTCATCCGGATGGGTGGACACCTTTTCACAAGCCCTTTCCTGGGCAATTCGGTAGACATTGACGTTGCCGTCCCTGGTAAATTCACGATGGAACCCACGTTCAAACTGCCAGCACCCTTCACCGGTACTATCGTTTATCGTCATCCAACGAACAAGCTTTGCGTCGTAACGTTCTGTGAGGCGCCCCTGTTCGCGAATAAGCAAAACAACATCGCGGCCAATCTTACTCTTTCCAGAATAATACCTGAAGAACCAGCTGGCCTTTTCATTTTCAATAAAGGTAAAGTCCTGTTTTTCCTTGACGCGGGGATTCTTCTTTTTCTGGGCATTTGTTTCCATAATTTCCAAGCGCTTATGGTTAGCATCAGGAAGCCACAATTCACTCATTTCATAAGAGCCTAGGGAAACAAGTACACCAAAGAAGAAAATCGGCAACAACGTCTTAAGAGGACTTTGTCCAGAACTCTGCATTGCGGACATTTCCAGATGACGAGCCATATTACCCACAGACGCGAGAACGCCGATAAACAAGGCCACCGGTGTAATCAGGTAAATCATATAGGGCAAGTAGCAGACGTAATAATCTACAGCATCCTTCACATCGCGGGCAAGCCAAGTCTTGATATTACCAACAAAGTCAATGACCACGAACATAAAGATCGCGCCAAGCAGGACAATGAGGAACATCTTCAAGAAGTTCCAGATCAAATATCTGGTGAATTTCATCCGAACCTCTTGGTAGCACGTTTAAAGACTCGACCAAAGAAGCCCTTGATTGCACGAATGGCTCTAAAGAACTTGGAATCACCGGAGAACTTGTCTCGGACCATGGCGATGGTTATAAATATTCCAAATACGCCAATGATGATGTTGGACGCCCACATGGCAAGATAGGGATTCAGCAACAAGCGGTCTGCCAGGTTTTCACCACCGATAAGGCAAATCCAGTAAATCACAAAGAACGCCAAGCTGTAAAGAATACCTGTACCGATACCGCCTTTACGAGCCATGATACCCAGCGGAGCCCCGATCAGGATGAAGATAAAGCAAGCGAAGGCCGTACTAAATTTCTTCTGAATTTCAACGGTGTACTGAGCCTTACGTTTCAGTTCCGCCTCCATGCGGCCATAGAAACGTTCCGTGGTACGAAGTGCGGAAATTTCCTGGATGCGAACTTTTTGCAAAGACCTGCGGCGCTGGATGGAATCCAACTGAGGGGAGCCTTCCAGGTTATCCGGAACAATGGTGTCTCCCGCCACATTCTCGCGCAAGGCGACCAACGTGTTCAAGCGTTTTTCAATGGCGGTTACCTTATACTCTTCATACTTCTTTTCCGCATCCTCAACCACTTCCTGCATCATTTCGATGGGCATTTCGCGGTCACTGCGGTAGTTGCGGCTACGACGTTCCAGACGATCATCCACATTCTTCATGGCCAGATCCTGGGAGAAGAAACGGATGCGGAAATAGTTCTCCGGATTGTCCGCATCGGTCATGTGGTTTTCACCACTGCGGAGGCGAAGCATAAGGGTTGCACCATTGTCGGCGTATTCCATGGATGCGCTATCCGCATAGACAATTCGCGGGGAGCCCTTCTTTTCCATTTCAAAAATCTGAATGCCGTACAAAGTTCCCGTGCTGGGATCAATTCTATTAACCCAAAGCTGGACATCCGGGAACTGAGTAATAAGTCGACCCGCATCAATGAAGGCATGGGGCTTTTTGCGAGAGACCGCGCTCATCAATTCTACAGAGCGATGGTTGGCTTCCGGAAGGATCCAGTTGTTAAAAACCACCATGAGAACTGAAATCAACATGGACACAAGAAGCACGGGGCGCATCAACGAAAGAGGCGAAACGCCAGCAGCCTTGCAAGCCGTAATTTCCTGGTCGCCGGACAAACGACCAAAAGCCATGAGGCTAGCCACCAGTACTGCCATGGGAATGGACAAGGATAGCATCCATGCCAAGTTCAGTACGAAGATTTCAACGACGGTGGATGTGGGCAACCCCTTGGACAACACATTGTCCAGAATTTTCACCAAAAAATCCACTACAAAAAGAAACGTAATGCCAAAAAGAGCCGCGAGAAACGGTGCAATTAGCTCTTTCAATACGTAGCGGACTAAAATCATTTTTCTAAACAGACAATTTTTTCTACTTTACGAGTGTAAAAGTAAGAATTAACAAAAGAAAAAAAATGAAGTTGACCAAAAAGATACCCCTGTTGCTCACCTTTTCCGTATTTGCCGCAGCCCTCTCCGGTTGCGCGACCAAGCCTCAGGAAAAGATGAAGTTCACGGAATGGTGCAAGGCCCGTTACGAATTCGCAGAAGACCTTTACAAGAAAGGCAAGTATGGTCGTACCGTAGAAAAGTTGGAAGAAATTCTTGCTACTTGCGCAGGCACCGGTTACCTGGAACAGACTCAGTTCCTTTTGGCAGAAAGCTATTTTAATCAAGAAGACTGGATCGAAGCCCGTGGCGAATACGGCAGCTTCATCATCAACTTCCCTGGCTCCCCCTTTGTGGAAACCGCTGAATTCCGTAAGGCAATTTCCTCCTTCAACATGGAATACCGTGTAGCTCGCGACGAAGCCAACACCACCATCGCCATGAAGGATTTCGAGCGTTACCTTTCCAACCACCCGGATTCCCCGCTCCGCGACTCTATTGACTACTACCGCGGTCTCCTGGTGGAACGTATGGCAGAAAAGGAATTCCAGACTGCACGACTTTACCTCCGTATGGACAAGCCCCAGGCAGCTGTAATCTACTTCAAGGAATTCCTGGAAACCTACCCCACTTCCAAGCGTCATACAGAATCCCTGTTCATGATTGCCCAGGCTTACAATGACCTGGATCAGTTCGAATCCGCCAAGAGCTACCTTGCCATTGCAAAAAGCGAAGCCAAGGAAGACGACAAGGATATCCAAAAGCAAATCGCCAAGGTTGAAAAGAACATCGCCAAGGCAGAAGAAGCTTACGAAAAGCGTTTGAAGAAGGATTCCGAAAAGAAGCGCATCCAGAAAGAAGAAAAGGATCTGCAAAACTAGTCTTGCGGAGTTTCCATGCTGTCGTTTCGCAAAGTTCTCGCCTGTATCACAACTGCAATCGTAAGCTTGACGCTTAACGTTTCTGCAGCAGAGGACCGCGTTGAACACGACAAATCCAAGCTTTCCATTTTCGTTCAGCCTTCTGTATCCTTTCTTGATTTTGAAAACAGAAAGTATTTCCAAAACGCCGTAGACACCATCTACAAAAGTTTTAGAGAAAGCGCCGTCACCGAAAGCGAATCCCTGAATGTCGCAAAGCAGGATTTCCAGAAGGTGAACTTCTGCTTCCCCATTTCCGCGGGTTTGCAGTACCAGGTTTTACGCGACCACTTCATTAGCGCAGGCATTGGATTCATCTACGATAACGAATCTGTGGTGTTGACCGACCGCAAGAACCGCACCCACAACTACAGTTACACCATCCAGGGTGTTCCGCTGTTTTTGGAATACAGGCTCGCCATCCCCAAGAATTTCCTGTCTTTGTCAAACTCCAGTTTGTTCAGCATCGCAGCACGTTGGTACTGGGTTTTGCCGGGAACAGAAATCTACACCACCTGGGGTATGCTTGAAGCGAAGACTCCTTTATCCGGCGCCGGCTTTGGAATCAGCTTAGGTTACCTTGTTGCCAGCTGGAAGGGATTCAACATTTACGGTGACATTGGATTCAGTTCCATTTCCGTAGAATCAGACAAGAAGTTCTCTGACATCGTTCCCGATGGTCCCGAAGAAAAGGCCAAATGGAACGTCGGTGGTTTGCAGATGCAGTTCCGCGTAAGTTTCGGTCTGTGGAACGACAAGAAAATCGAGGACGATGAGGAAAAGAAAAATTCCCCGCAAAGAAACCGTTCTCCCAAGGAAATAGTTGAAGCCAAGAAGACTGCAAAGGCCGCGGAAAGCGAAACTAATTCCGAAGGTTCCGCTGCTGAAACAAAGAGTGCGGACAATGCAGAGCCCGCAGCAAGCACTGCAGCAACTGAACCCGACGCAACTGAGCCCGGCGCAACTGAGCCCGACGTAACTGAGCCCGCAGCAACTGAGCCCGCAGCGAAGCCGGAGGAATAATGAGCCTCTTGCCGGGAGAAAAGCTGCGCTACGCAGAAACCCACTTCAAGTTTAAACTTCCCTGGTCATTGCTTTATAGGCCCTGGCCAGAAATTTTGGTGGACGCGCCGTTCCAATTTGTTCCTGGCGTGAAGCCTATGCTATGGATTGTGGTGCGAGACGCCCACAGATTTCCGACAATCCTTGAATCTGTTGAAATTGAAATCCGGGAAAACAATACCGCAGGGAAAAACTCCGGCGAAGTTTGCGGCACTGCGAAGGTTGTTCCTCTGGGAATTGAGGCAAAGGATCAGTTCGCTTTTTATCCTGTAGAAATCGGTGACTTGGAACCGGGTCACTACGAAATTCACTGCAAGATCAAGGCCATTCGGGACATCAAGGGAAAACGAAAAGAACGCGTTTTCACCCGTTGGAATTTCCCTGGAATGGAGCCAACGCCATTGAAAATCCATGTGCTCGCCACCCAGCCGCCAAAGGCTCCGGGATTTGTTGCTGGCGAAATGCATTGCCATACCCTCTACTCCGCAGACCACGTGGAACATGGTGCCTCCCCCGCTGTATTCCAGCAGGCAGCAAAGGCTATCGGGCTTGACTTTGTCAGCTGCACGGACCACGCTTACGATTTTGCCTACACAACTGAAGACTACACCAAGGAAGCGGAATCGCCTCTGCCAAGGTTCAATGCGTTACGAGAAGAAGTAAAGACATTGAATGACGAGGCGAACTGCGACGAAGCCATGCCGCTGTTAATCGCCGGCGAAGAAGTTTCTGCAGGTAACGCAAAAGGCGAAAACGTTCACGTCACTGTTCTCGGTCCTGAAGGATACTTGCCGGGCCTCGGCGATTGCGGAAGAAACTGGCTGGACAACAAGCCCACATTCAAGATCGAAAAAATTTTGCAGATGACAGAAGCTCACTGCTTCGCAGCACATCCCCACCAACAGATGGGGCTGCTGGAAAAATTCATCTTCCGACGCGGCTACTGGGAAAGCAAGGATCTGCACGCAGCATCAAAGCATCCCATCCGCGGAATACAGTTCTGGAACGGCTTGCGCGACGAAGGTTTCAAGCTTGGTCGCGAGTGGTGGATCCAGGAGCTGTGCAAGGAAAACTACGTGCTGCCCATCGGCGGAAACGACGCCCACGGAGACTTGAACGATACCACCGCTGTGGATCTTCCGCTGTTTACGTTGAAGCATAACCGCCACCACGTTTTCGGAAACGTGAGGACCGTGGTAAAGTTGCCCGAACCGTTGGAAACCTCGGATAGAACTGAGCAGACTGCAGATGGTACCGCGCAGCCGCTGACCCGCGACATTGTGCATCAGGCATTCGCAGGAGTCAACTGCTATATCACCGACGGCCCCGCCCTCTGGTGGGAACGAGTCGCAGACTCTGCTGAAGGCCGCCCCGAAGGGGCGGTGGCGTTCCATGCCCGCAGTAGCGATGACTTCGGAGGCGGGTTCAGGTACGTGAAGATTTACGGGCGGCGCCGTTTGTTAAACGGCAAGCTCGCTCCAAGAGAAGAGCTGCACCTGGCAAGCCAGGTGGCCGCCCGCCCCGAGGTAGACATCACCGTGGACTACGAAGACTTCGCCTACCTTCGCGCAGAATGCATCACTGCCACAGGCAAGTTCGCATTGACCTCCGCCGCAGTCAACCCACGCAAATAGACGCGGAACCGCGCGCACCACCGACTTCGCCGACGCGTTTACTAGTACGCGCTCCTTTTCCTGAGCTTTACGCCAAAAACAAAAAACGCTCCGTTTGCACGGAGCATTTTCAAATTTCTAATTCGTCCCTCTAGTACGCTCTCCTGTCCTGAACACAGCGTCGATGACCGGAGGTTTCCTACTTGACGAACGATCGACGCGGTTAGATACTAGCGAGGAACTTCTTAGCCTTGTCAGCCACGGACTGGTTGTCGCCGTAGACTTCAAGGAGGCGTTCAGCTGTCTTCTTAGCCTTGTCGTTAGCACCGAGCTGCTGATAGACGAGGGTAAGCTTCCACATAGCGTCGGCGACAGACGGAACTTCATCCATCGGTTCGTCCTTCTGGTAGCGGTCTTCCTTGTCACCAGTGCGCTTTGCAAATTCAGCAACGAACTTTTCAAGCAGACCGGCAGCAGCGGAGTAGTCGCCCTTTTCCATCTTCACAGCGGCAAGGCCGTGCATTGCAGCGGAACGAACCAGAGCAACAGAACCTGCATTGTCCAGAGACTTCTGGAAGAGGACTGCAGCGGCGTCAAAGTCGCCAGCTTCGTACTTGATGTTGCCAGCATAGAGAGCAGCCTTAGCGAGACCAACACCACTCAACTTACCAGAGTTGATCTTGGATTCGAATTCAGCCAAAGCATTTTCCTTTTCACCAGCATAGAGGAAGGTCATTCCCTGGCCGAGGAGTTCAGCCTGTTCTGCAGCAGCAGCCTTCTGGTAATCGCGGTACTGAACCACGCCCACCACGATGGCAATGACAACTACCAGAGCAGCAACGACCTTGGAGCCGTGTGCAATAAAAAATGCCTTCATTTCAGAATTGTTGTTATTGGATTCGTTAGCCATGTTAAATGTCCATATTAAAATTTTTTGTGTCCCAATCATAGCAAAAAAAACGGGGGTTGTCAGTCCGTCTTGACAAACAACCCTCTCATTACTACCTTTGCACCCACTACGCCACTCTAGCTCAGCTGGTAGAGCAGCTGATTCGTAATCAGCAGGTCGGCAGTTCAAGTCTGCTGGGTGGCTCGACGAAAAAGGCTCGGATTTCTCCGGGCCTTTTTTGATTTTCATCAAATTTTCGCGAATTACTGTCTTGCAGCCAGTTCTTCAGGGGTTCTAGCCAAAATATCCCAGTCACCGCGCTTAATGATCTTGTAAGCATAGCCCTGTTCGGTCAAGAACAGCTGACGATTCATGGCAAATTCCTGTTCCTTGGAATCCTGGGTCACAATACTGTAGAAGTGAGCTGCACCGCCGTCCTGCTTCGGGCGAAGCACACGACCAAGACGCTGTGCTTCTTCCTGACGGCTACCGAAGGTACCGGAAATCTGGATCAGCACGTTTGCATCCGGAAGGTCGATAGCAAAGTTACCCACCTTGGAGACCATGAGATTCTTCTGGCTACCATCTCGGAAGGCGGCATAAAGTTTGTCACGTTCCTTGTTGGGAGTCTTACCGGTAATCAGCGGAATGTCCAAAACCTTGGAAAGGTTTTCCAACTGTTCAATATACTGACCGATAATCAGCACACGGTCATCCGGCTTGTCGTAGTACTTGAGCAAACGCTGGACAATGTCGGTCTTTTCGGGATTGGTACTGGCCAAGGTGATCTTGTCGCGGACAGGAGCCAAGGCATACTTCATCTTCATTTCCGATTCCATGGGAATACGGATTTCGTTACAGTCGGCAGTTGCGATCCAGCCTTGGGCTTCGAGAATACGCCAAGGAATGTCGTACTTCTTCGGGCCAATCAAGCTGAACACTTCTGTTTCCTTGTGGTCTTCACGAACCAAGGTGGCAGTAAGGCCCAAGCGACGGGTAGCCTGCATTTCAGTACTCAGGCGGAACACCGGAGCCGGAAGCAAATGGACTTCGTCGTAAATCATCAGGCCCCACTTCTGCTGGCTGAACAGCGGGAAGTTGGAAAGTTCCTTCTTGACCTGTTCTTCGGTACCTTCTTCCAGGTCGATTTCAGACAAAGTCTCGTTCGGATTCTCAGACTTCTTGGCGCGCTTACGCTGGGTCAAAATCTGGTAGGTAGCCACAGTGACCGGACCGATTTCCTTGACTTCGCCGGAGTATTCCTTCACCATGTCGGGAGTCAAGTCGGTCTTGTCGCAAATTTCGCGAATCCACTGGCGGGAGGCGGAAATATTCGGGGTAAGAATCAAGGTCTTAGTTTGTACCAAAGCCATGGTGGCAATGCCGATCACCGTCTTACCGGAACCGCAAGGCAACACGATCACGCCGGAACCGCCCTTTTCAGAACCGCTGGCGTAGAAGATTTGAGCAGCTTCCTTCTGGTAATCACGGAGCTTGAATTCCTTGCCGCTGAGCATGGTATCGCGGAGCTTGATAGGCAGGGGATCGCCTACGGTATAACCAGCCAAGTCTTCCACCGGGAAGCCTGCGTTGGTGAGAGCCATCTTCAAATGGCCACGACGTTCCGGATCCACCACAGCGTGGGTATCATCGATGAATTCAAGAACGAAAGGTTCTACTTCGCGAAGCTTGCAGATTTCCGTGAACATGAACTTGTCATCGGATTCGATGAGCAAACGATCACCATCTTTCTTGAGGCGCAGCAAGCCATAGCGGGACATGTAGTCTTCCACTTCGGTAATCACCGTCTGCGGAATAGGATAGCGGCTCTGGCTATCGAGACGTTCAAGAACTTCCTTGGCTCTGAGGCCAGTTGCTGCAGCATTCCACAAGCTCAAGTGGCTGATCTTGTAAGTGTGCAAGTGTTCCGGGCTCTTCACCAGTTCGGTAAAGGGGGCAATTGCATCACGTGCTGCTTCGTAAGTGGGGGCATCAACCTCCACCATAATTTCCATGTTACTTTGAACAATAATAGCGCCATTCGGATTCATAGGGCGCCAAATTTAATAAAATCCAAAAAACGTGGCAAGATAAGCTGTTCGAAGCCAATGAAAGAGAATTAAAACATCTCATTTACCTTTTTTATTATATCTTTATGATGTAAAAAAAGAGGTTTTTTTGAGCCAGTTAAACATTAATGGAAAAACCGAATCTCTCTGTATTTTCGGTAATCCGATTGGACACAGTAAATCACCTTTGATGCACAACGCCCTTTTTGAGTCCTTGGGCATTAATGCGGTGTATCACCCCCATGCTCCAGAGCCGGAAAACCTGGCCGACGCCATCAAGGGTTTCCGAGTTCTCAAGTACCGCGGGGCTAACGTCACCATTCCCTACAAGACCCCAGTCATGGACCTGGTTGACGAAGTTTCTGAAATTTCAAAGTTCACGGGCAGCGTAAATACGCTCTACTGGAAAGACGGTATCGTAGGTGGCACCCTTTGTGGCACCACAACCGACCCCTACGGATGTATCCGCAACCTGGAAGAATTCGGGGTTCATCCCGAAAATACCTCCGTGGCCCTGCTGGGTAACGGCGGTGCAGCCAAGGCTATCGCTTTCACTTTGGTGGAACGTAACAACGAGCTGACCATTGTATGCCGCACCAAGGAAAAAGGTCAGGCACTGGCAGACGGATTGAACAAGGCTTTCGCAGGAAAGGCTCCCACCGTCCAGGTGGTCACTTTCGCTGAATTCGCAAAGGTTTCTCCCAACATCAAGTTGATCATCAATGCAACCTCCGTGGGTATGACTCCCAACGTAGATGAATCTCCGCTGACTGAAGCTGACCTGACTGCTGGCCAGGCCGTATGCGACATCGTGTACACTCCCCGCATGACCAAGCTTCTGCAGATGGCAGAAGCCAAGGGTTGCAAGATTGTCACCGGCGAAGGAATGCTGGTACACCAGGGTATTGAAAGTTTCCGCAAGTGGTTCCCCGAGGAAACCAAGAACAAGACTAACGACGAACTCGCCGCTATTATGCGCAAAGGAATGCAAGGTTAATTATGAATAAGCACATCTTTTTCACAGGTTTCATGGCCAGCGGAAAGTCCCGCACCGGCCGCGCCCTTGCAGAACGTTTGAACCGCCCTTACGTTGATACCGACGCAGTTATCGTTGAACGCGCAGGCAAGACCATCAGCGAAATTTTTGAACAGGACGGCGAAGCCAAGTTCCGCGAAATGGAACGCGACGTGGTCGCAGAGTTTGCGGCCAAGGCCGAGCCCCATATCATTTCCTTGGGCGGCGGCGCACTGACTCAGCCGGCCAACCTGAAGGTCATCCGCGAAAACGGCACCATCATCCGCCTCTGGGCAAAGCCCGAAGTTCTTTCCGAACGCATCGGTCGCAAGAACACCCGTCCGCTTCTCGCAAATCTCAGCGACGAAGAACGCCTTGCAAAGATCAAGCAGATGCTGAAGGACCGCGAACCCAACTACGCTAACGCAGACTTCAGCGTAGAAAGTTCCAACGAGTTCTCCGAAGACCACGTTATCGAAAAGATTCTCCACATTATGCGCTTCTGGGAGAACCACGCTCTGGACGTTCTGCCCAGCAGCGGCGGCAAGTATCCCATCTTTATCGGCAAGAACATTATCCAGGATGTTGGCGTTCTGCTGGAATGCCTCAAGCTCTCCCCCAGCCATGAATTCCTGGTCTGCACCGACACCAATATTGCAAAGGCGCAGAACCGCACCTTGTTCGAATTGAAGAACCAGGCCGGCCGTTGCCCCATCTTCAAGTTCCAGGCAGGCGAACGCAACAAGACCTTGCACAACTTGAACCAGCTTTACAGTTTCATGCTTCATCGCGGCTACACCCGTAAGAGCTGTCTTCTGCAGTTCAGCGGTGGCGTCGTAGGTGACATGGCAGGCTTTGGCGCCGCAACCTACCAGCGCGGCATTCCCTTTATCCAGTTCCCCACCACCCTTCTTTCTATGGTGGACAGTTCCGTTGGCGGTAAGGTTGCCGTAAACCACCCCGAAGGCAAGAACATGATCGGCGCCTTCTACCAGCCTCACGCAGTGGTTGTAGACGTTGATGTTCTCAGCACCTTGCCTGAAACCGAATACCTGGCAGGCCTCGCCGAAATCGTGAAATACGGCGTGATTTACGATGAAGAATTCTTCCGCTACATGGAAGAACACGTGGAACAAATCAAGAACCACGATCTGGAAGTCCTTAAGCACCTGATCTACCGCAGCTGCGCCATCAAGGCAGAAGTGGTGGGCATCGACGAAAAGGAAGCCGGACTTCGCGCTATTTTGAACTACGGTCATACATTCGGTCACGCCATCGAAAACCTGACCCACTATGAAAAGTTCACCCACGGCATCGCCGTTTCTCTCGGTATGCGTGTGGCAGCCCGCGCCGCAGTTCTCCTGAACAAGATGACTGCAGAAGCAGAAGCCCGCCAGAACAAGTTGCTGGACGACCTTGGATTCCCCAAGACTTACGACATCGATGTGGAAGCCGCATGGGACGCCATGGCCGTCGACAAGAAGGCGGAAAAGGGCACTCGAGTTTATATTCTCCCCACCAAGATTGGTGCGGTAGAAAAGGTTTGCAACATCGACAAGAACATTGTTGCAGAATCTTGGAAGGCTATTAAGTAAGAGGTTTATATGAGTATTCTAGTTACCGGTGGTACGGGCGCATTAGGGTTCCATATTCTCTCCAGTCTGAAAGGTACTTCTCACGACCTTTACAGCTTCAGTGATGAACAACCCCAGCCCTGGCAAAAGGTCGATGGCGTTCAGTACTTGAACGGAGACCTGTTGAATTTCAAGGACGTGTTGGAAATGCTCCAGCAGGTGAGTCCCACCCACATCTATCATCTGGCAAGTCAGTCCTCTGTGGGCCTCAGCTACAAGAAGCCTTACGAAACACTGAACATCAACTTGCTAGGTACACAGAACCTTCTGGAAGCCGTACGCCAGGTTTGCCCCAAGGCAAAGGTGATGCTCCTGAGCTCCAGTGAAATCTACGGTCGAACCGAGCGCAACCTGACTTATCTTCACAAGGAATCTGACCAACCCAACCCCATGACACCCTATGCAACATCAAAGGCATGCATGGAACTATTGGGCAACCAGTTCCGTAACGCACATGGCTTGCACGTTGTATTCGTGCGTCCCTTCTACTTTACCGGGCCTCACCACAGCCGCCGTTTTGTAATTCCTTCCATTGCCTATCAGCTGGTGAAAATCAAGCACTACGGCACCGAACCGGTCATCTACTCCGGAAGCCTTGACGTAAGCCGCGACATCGTGGACGTTCGCGACGTGGCACGTGGTATGATCCAGCTTTTGAACCAGGCAGAATCCGGCGAAGTGTACAACATTTGCTGCGGTAAGTCCTACACCATCCGCGAAGTCGTGGAAATGATGGTAGACATCGCCGACGTGAACGTAGACTTCCGTTTTGACCCGGGTTATGAACGCCGCAACGAAATTCCCCTGCTCATCGGTGACCCCACCAAGGTAATGGACACTGGTTGGAAACCCATGATCAGCATGGAAGACAGCCTTACCGACTTGTTCAACGAAATGGTTCTGCGCCGCCGCATCGAATTGAAGATGGGCATGGGCAAAGATCTGAGACTTTAGAATTTCGTACATTAAGAAGATGGTTAAAAGTCTCTACACATCTATCTTGGCAATCCTTGTGGCTGCAGGCGTCGCTTTCGCAGCCGATGTTACTGCACCCAAGGGAAACGTCCGCGGTACCACAGTGGACGATTTTATGCCGCACCAAAATTCCGCCAAGGAATTCAACGAAACGTGGAACTACCAGTTTGTCTTTGACAATGGTACCCGAGCCTACGTTGGTTATTCCACCCTCTACGTTCCCAGTTCCGGCAAGAAGGTCGCTTGCGAACTTTCCTTCTGGAATTTCAAGGGCAAGAGCTATACCGTCGGTCGCCAATATCCGCCGGAACGCCTCGTCGCCGACAAGGCCAAGGCAACCATCGATATCAAGGGCGAATACAAGATGGAAAACAAGCCGGGCAAAGGACATCGCGTTTACTTCACTGCCGACAAGAACGGAAGCTTCTTCCTGGATTTGACCTTTGATTCAGCAGAAAACGGCAAGGTTCCCGGCGACGGCATTTGGAAGATTGGAAACGAAAAATTCGGTCAGTACATCCACATTCCCTACGGTCGTGTCTCCGGCAGAATCGCCTACAACGACGATACTTTGACCGTGAAGGGCTACGCCTATATGGACCAGGCCTGGCAAACCGTTCAGGCAACTGACTTGGCTGCACGAGTAATCAACTTCAGTTCCAATGCAAGAAGTCCGCTTTACGCAGGCCGTATGTTCATCACTCCCGAAGGCAAGTACGCTGGCTACGCTCTCTATAACGGTGGCGAAGGCTACAAGGTCGCCATGCCCAAGGAAATCAAGGACGGCGAACAAGTTTATACAGGAAAGAAATTCTCCAAGGGCGATTTGGAAATCTCTTGGAACGATGAATCAATTCCCGCACTGAAATTCAACACCGCAAAGCCTTTCCAGAAGGCAAGTTTCTTGGACAAGATTGACAGCTGGTTTGCAAAGAAAGCAATCAAGCTTGCCACTGGCGGCGAAATCATGTTCTACCGTGGACGCAGCGAAGGCAGCAGCGGAAAGAAAATTGACTGGTGTGTTACTGGAGTTAAGGATTAATGACAAAGTTTCGTCCGTGCATCGACCTGCATGATGGAAAGGTCAAACAGATCGTAGGCAGTTCCCTGAGCGATTCTGGAGCTGGCCTCAAGACCAATTTTGAAACGGACCGTTCTCCCGCATGGTTCGCAGAACTTTATAAGAAAGACGGCATTACTGGCGGTCACGTGATTATGCTGGGCAAAGGCAACGAAGCCGCAGCAAAGGCTGCCCTCGCCGCCTACCCTAATGGCCTGCAGATCGGTGGTGGCATCAATGCCGAAAACGCCAAGGAATATCTGGACGCAGGCGCAAGCCATGTGATTGTGACCAGCTGGATTTTTCCGGATGGCAAACTGGATCGCGAACGCCTCGCCGCCCTCGTAAACGTTGTAGGTAAGGAACATTTGGTTTTGGACCTTAGCTGCAAACGCACCGGTGTCGATGCCAACGGCAACCCCACCTGGAATATCGCAACAAACCGCTGGCAAACTTTGATCGACATCCAGATTACCCCGGCAACGCTCCGAGACCTGGCGGAAAGCTGCGACGAATTCTTGATTCACGCCGCAGACGTGGAGGGAAAGCAGCAGGGCATGGACGACGACTTGATTCGTTTCCTGGCAGAAAACAGCCCCATTCCTGCAACCTACGCTGGCGGCGCCAAGTCTCTTGAAGATTTGGTACACTGCAAAGAAATTTCTAACGGAAAGATTGACCTCACCATCGGAAGTGCATTGGACCTTTTTGGTGGCAAAGGAGTGAAGTACGATGACTGCGTCAAATTCAACAAAGCTTAAGGCTACAGACAAGCTGGACACTCGTCCAGGCATTTTTGGACGCACTGTCACCAGCACGTTCCGCAAAAGTTTTGGCATCAAGCACAAGCCACCAGGAAACATTCGTACCTGCTGGATTCCGCCTATTGTTTTCGGCTCCGCCCTCATCAATATTCCGAAATTGTTGAAGCTCCGTTCCTACCTGAAAAAGGAACGCAAGGCTCGCCTTGCAAAAGATCCTAACGACATTAGCGTCCTTTACTACTCTGACAATCTGGACGAAACCAACGGTATTGCAAATAACCTCCGCAACGTGATTCCCTACATGCGCGCCCACGGCTTGAAGGCCGGTCTCATGGGAAGCGCATTCAACACCCGCCCCTGCGGTGTTGTGGAAAACGGCTACTGCATTTTGCTGCCCCGTATGTTCAGCATGGAACAGCTGGGTTACGCCAACAGCGAACTGGCCATTCCCCGCGTAAGCCCGGTGCTCCGTTTGCTGAAGCGTTATCCCGTAGACATTATCGAACTTGAAACCCCCAGCCCTGGCGCATGGCTTATCGCCCTCTGCGGAAAGCTCGCTGGCATCAAGGTCATGAGCCATTACCGCACCGACGTTCCCCAGTACACAAGAACTTTGGTGAAGGCCAAGTGGATGCACTTCTATGTGCTCAAGCTGATGCAGATTTTCTACTGGATGGCACGTCCGGTAATCAGTCCCTGCGACGACTATTCCAACGCCCTCATTAACGAATTGAAGGTGCCGGAAAATCAAGTACGTCTGATGCCTCGCGGCCTCCCCCTAGAACGATTCCAGGCATCGATGCGTGGGCAGGGTACTTGGGAAAAGTTCGGCTGCACCCGCGAACAGCGCCCGGTACGATTCTCCTTCATTGGACGAATTTCCAAGGAAAAGAATCTGGAATTCCTGAACCGTGTCTGGAAGAAATTTGCAGCTAAGCATAACGACGTAGAATTAATGTACGTAGGCTACGGCTGGTACCTTGACGAAATCAAGGCTGAATTTGCCAAGAGCGACGTGAAGGACAGCGTGAATTTCGCAGGTGAACAAGGTGGCGACACTTTGGCCGGTCTCTACGCCGACTCCGACTTTTTCCTGTTCCCCAGCACTACGGACACCTTCGGCAACGTGGTGGTGGAAGCCATGTCTACAGGCACTCCCGCCATCGTCAGCAACTATGGCGGTCCCCGCAATATCGTGGACAGCGAAAAGCATGGCATGATTCTTCCCATCGACGAAGAAAAGTGGCTGCAAGCTCTGGAAAATTGCCGCAAGATGAAGCTGGAAAATGCAGAAGCCTACGAACAGATGCGTAAGGATTGTCAGATCCGTAGCACCCGCTACACTCTGGAAAATTCCAGCAAGTCCCAGTTCGAATATTTCCGAAAAGTCGCAAAGGAATACTACAAGGTATAGGCACGAGGTTCGAGGCTCGAGGTTCGAGGCTCCAGTCATAGATGGATTCGCAAGAATTAAAGAAACTCCGCAACTGGTTTTCAAAGAACGCCGCAGCACTGCCGTGGCGTCCTCTTGATTTAGACGCGCCCCGAGATCCTTACGCCGTATGGATCAGCGAGACCATGCTGCAACAAACCCAGGTTTCTACCGTACGCGAATACTTTGTCCGTTGGATGGAACGTTTTCCCGACGTCGCCACCCTTGCGAAAGCCTCTGAAGAAGAAGTCTTTAAATACTGGCAGGGGCTTGGATATTACAGCCGCGCCCGCAACATTCTGAAGACGGCGAAGATTGTAGCGGAGTCCGCAAACGCCACGGCAAGTGCTGCGACGACCTCACAAAAAACGCCTCCCATGCCCGCCACCCGCAAGGAGCTGGAAGCTCTTCCCGGCATTGGTGCATATACTGCAGGCGCAATTCTCAGCCTCGCTTACCACAAGCAAGAAGCGATTCTCGACGGGAACCTGGTCCGTATTTTCGCCCGTTTCTACGCGCTGGATTTTCTCCCCACAGAAAATGCAAACGCAGCCGCCACCTACTGGAACTACGCCAAGGAAGTGGCGGACTCCCCCAAGGCTTACATGCACAACGAGGCCCTGATGGAATTAGGCCGCACCGTTTGCAAAATCAAGAATCCGGAATGTGCCAACTGCCCTCTCAAAGAGAGGTGTAAAGCATTCGCCGCAGGCACCACCAGTCAATTTCCGCCAGCAAAAAAGCACGTCCAAAAAGACTGGCACGGCACTGTCCTCATCATCGAAAGCAAGGACCATAAAATCCTCGCCGTTCATGGCGGCCAAAAATTTTTCAGCAACCAGTTCGCCCTCCCCCATTTCGAGACGGCGAAAAGTGTCGCTATTGGCCTTCCCCAGCAAGCAGAAAATCTAATTAACGCCGACGACATTCTATCCATCGAAAAGATCGGTTCCTTCCGTCACGGCATTACCGTCCACAAGATTTCTTGCGGCGTTCTACATATCACCCTGAACAAAACTGCAAAAGCAGCACAAACCAGCGTCACTCGCGCACGAACTGGCAAGACCGCAAATCAGGAAACACTGTGGATAGAAAAAGCGAAGGCCACAGAGACCTTCGCCAACAGTTTCAGTTTAAAAGCCTTAGAATCTCTTTCGAGCTGTGCAGATAAATCTTAAGCGGTCGTGACTACCGTTGGGAACTTCAACCACTTCCTTTGCAAGAACGTGGAGCAATGTTCCCGCAAAAGTAATTCCGTACTTCGGGAAGTTCTGTTCAAAGGTAACATCCCAATACCAGTCGCCCTTCACAACCATGGGATCGATGCTGCGCAAGTTCCACTTGGCGTCGCTACGATACTTCACAGAATGAGAAATTCTGAAAGTCTTGTTAATCAACCAATCACCGGTAAAAGCAACAAAGTATTCAGCCGGAGTGACTTCCAATTTTTTGGTCAAGCCACTGATTCTTTCAAAACCAACCATGGCATTGAACTTGAACATATCCTGATACCAGGCGTTCAACCAAATTTCTCCAGTGACGCCCTTAATCCAAGAATCAATTCGGCCTGCGCCGCCATAACGGAAGAAATAAGAGTTCTCATCAACAAAGCCATCCACATCAAATGTTTCAGCTCCGTATTCTGCCCAGAAGCTACCCTTACCACCATAGTTTAAACTTGCCACCGTATCATTAAATACTGCATAGCCCTGGATAAGGGTCATTTGACCATCAGCCGTCAAGTCAATCTCATGATTGTTAAGGATTTCCTTGGTATCGGCCAAAGGATTCAAACGGGTTCCGGAAATGTTCTTCACGCCAACGGTAGCGCCCATGGTCTTAGGAGTAGGAATTTCAAACTGGACGCTATCCTGCACAAGCCAATCGCGTTCGTTTATACCGAACATCACATCGGCTGTCAAACGCTGCAACGGCTGGAAACGCAATTCAACAAAAGGCCAGAAAACACGGTCTTCCTCAAGATCCGTATAAACTGTTCCGGAATCGCTGACTCCACGGAAGGCAAGGCCTGCAGAAATTTGAAGTTTACCTTGTCTGCAAGCTTCATCACACTGGTAGTAGATGGAGCCGTTCACTTCCTGACGGGAGCCCCGTTCCTTCTTAGACTTGTTCATGTATTCCGCATCCTCGTAAGCGAGGGTCACGGAGACATTCTTCACATCCGCACGAGCTTCAATACGGGGCTTAAAATGAGTCGGTATCCAGCGGGAAGATGCAGTGTATGTCCACAAATATTCTTCACCAGCAACAACAGAAGCGTTCACCATGGAGTTGGTGTAACCAACGCCTGC
Organism: Fibrobacter sp.; assembly: GCA_024399065.1. Taxonomy (NCBI): domain Bacteria; kingdom Pseudomonadati; phylum Fibrobacterota; class Fibrobacteria; order Fibrobacterales; family Fibrobacteraceae; genus Fibrobacter; species Fibrobacter sp. The sequence goes on from JAKSIB010000002.1 coordinate 44,849, forward strand.
ATAAGCGGTACTGAACAAGGGGTAGTTTTCACCGAAGTGGGCAAAGCTATTATCCACCTGGCTTCTTCTGTAAGACGACATCTTTTCAGAGAAATGGTCGTCCTGGAACAAGCGGCCTGTTATCCAAAAACCCTTATAGGCAGGAGTCGTAAAGCCCACTTCAAGGAAGGGAGTTCTATTAGCCGGATATGCCTTGTCACTGGGAAGCAAGTTCTGATAAATCATGTCGCCCAGTTCATTTCCGGTTTTCAACCAGAAAGAAGGATCAAGGGGTTTCCAGGACGGAGTCCCAGACATACGATTGAACAGCAAGCGATCACGCAACTTTGCAGGGGTCCACAGCTCGCTTTCAGAATAGGTACCGCCGGCGCCGAGAATTCTATCAAAAGCATAAGTGGGACCGCCAATAAGGTAGGTTCCATCACCGCGAACTTCGTATTCCATGCCTTCAACTTCAGCATCAACCGTTGCAAAAGTCGGCGCAGCCAAAGCAGCAGTCAGGGCAAGAGTCAAGAAGGATTTTTTCATTACCAGATCCTCCTTTCAATATAAAGGCCTACAGTGAGCATTTCAGAACGCTTAGGCAAAGTCCAAAGTTCTTCCCAAACAGCATTCATGCCGACACGGTATTTTTCAAAATTCCAGAACGGGATGTTCAAATGAACGAACCAACCAAATTCTGTTTCATTGTCACCCAGTGTTCCACCAAGATCGTTTCCGAAATCCAGGGTCTTTCCTTCCTTGACTTCCGCACGGGTAAAATTACAAGTAAAACCAGCACCAATAATGAGGGGACGAATGTATTTCAATTTCCAATCCATACCCACTTTACCAGAGAACTGGTTAACGCCATTCAACTTTGTCTTGGCCACAGGCTTGAAATAGGAATAGTTGAAAGTCATAAAGCCATCAGCATTTTCCCAATAGGAGTAACGGATTCCAACACCACCATAAAGGGTGTTTTGGACTGCGTCGATCAAGTCTCCAAAGGGATAAATTTCACCGCCTTCAATGGACACATAGAAATGCTCGAAGGCATAGTCCGCGGGATTTTTTTCTACAGACGGCTTTACTGCTGCAGAATCCGCAGCAGGAGTCTGCGCAAACAGGGTCGCCGCAAACACAGACAAAGCTAACAGCAGAACTTTCAACTTATTCATAGAAACCTGCTTATGCGTTACGAATCAAGGCCTGGGCAAAGAAACCATCGAAACGGGAATCCTTGTTACCGGGAAGCACGGCGTCGCCCGCCTTTGCAAAATTCGGATGAGCCTTGAGAAACTTGGAAATAACCTGGGTCGTTTCCACCGGATCCGGAGAGCAGGTGGCATAAACGATAACGCCCTTTTCTGCAAGAACGTTAGCTGCAGATTCCAGCAAACGGTACTGCAAGTCAGCCAATTCCTTCAGAGACTGATTGGTCAGGCGGTAAACGGCTTCGGGTCGGCGGGCAATCACGCCCATGTTGCTACAGGGCACATCCAAAAGAATGCGATCCACCAGAGCACCCGGAGACAAGTTCAAGCCTCGGGCAATAAATTCCATTCCGTTGCCTTCCGTAAGAGAAAGCACATCGATGCAAGCAGTATGAATGTTGGTGAGGCCGAGGCGGTCAGCCAAGTCCTGCATCTTGTCCATACGGAAATCAGAAACATCGCTGGCGAGAATGCAGAGGCTGGGGTCCATTTCTGCCATGAGGGCGGACTTGCCACCAGGAGCAGCACAGGCGTCCCAAACCTTCAGGCCGGGCTTCAAATCCAGAAGTTTCACCACTTCGTAGGCGGAAGGATTCTGCAGGCTGAATTCGCCCTTTGCAAATGATTCAGATTCAAGAACCGGCTTCAGTTTTGCATCGGCAGGAACCTGAATGTAACGGTCGTAAAGAATGGAAGCTCCATCAAAGCCAAGTTTCTGGGCAAGCTTAGGAGCGTTAGTCTTCTGAAGATTTACGCGCAGCCATTCCGTCGGTCGTTCCAAAGTCTTCTTTGCGAGAAGTTCAGCAGTGTCACCGCCGTACACGTCAAACCAACGACGTACAATCCATTCGGGCACGGAGTTTTCAATAGAAACTCGGCGCACGCGCTGCGGGGGCATTTGCGGAAGACCGCTCTTCTTTGCTGCACCAAGTACGCCATTCACCAGGCGGGCAGCACCATCACCAAAGCCAAGTAACTTCGCGAGATTTGCGCTGGTGCTGACAGCGGCGTAATCCGGGACGCTCATAAAGAACATCTGGAACAATCCCATCTCGATAATCATCTGGAGTTCCAGCAAAGGTTTCTTCTTCGTCAACGTCTTGACGAAATAATCCAGGTAAAGATGGCGACGGCAAACACCCAAAGCAATTTCCATGGCAAAGGGAGAAAGTCCACTGTCCTTGATAAACGCACCCTCATCAACCCACTGCATCAAGACGCGGTAGGCCTCACGGCGTTCCTTAAGCTGATCCTTGACTTCGTTCTGCATGAAACAACCAATTGCTAATTGCCGAAGGCAAGTCCGTCGTGATTCTGGATGCCACGCATAAAGTCTGCCACCGGCATGGGCTTCTTGCCTTCGGCCTGAATTTCAATCACTTCCAGGAGACCTTCGCCAGTGCCTACATAGAAGCGCTTGTCCTTGAAGGCAACTGCACCAGGAGCGAGGCTGGGGCCGTTTGCGGGAGTGTCTGTAACGCGGAGGTAGACCATGCGGCCGCCCAATTTTCCATAGCCACCGGGCCACGGGTTGAAAGCGCGGATGCGGTCGTGAATCACCTTGGCCGGAAGATTGAAGTCGATAAGACCTTCTTCCTTCTTCAGTTTGGGAGCACCAGAAGCCTGGGCGTGATCCTGAGTCAAATCCTTTTCAGTACCGGTAATAAGCTGGTTAATAGCATCGTCCAAAGCTTCACAACCGGGAGCCACCATCTTTTCCAGAAGGCTTGCGGTAGTATCCTGATGGTCGATGGGAATCACACGCTGAGCAAGGATGGGACCGTGGTCCATCTTTTCATCCAGGCGGAAAACAGTAACGCCTGTTTCCGGGAGGCCATCGGCGATAGCGCGCTGCACGGGAGCGGCACCGCGGTACTTGGGAAGCATACTGCCGTGAACGTTCACAGCACCAAACTTTGCAACGCCAAGAATGTTCTTAGGAAGAATGGAGTAAGCCACCACCACAAAGAGGTCCGCACCAAAGGCGCGGAGTTCTTCTTCAAATTCCGGAGCCTTCAAGTCCACAGGCTGCAACACCGGCAGGCCATATTCCAAGGCCAGGCTCTTTACCGGCGGAGGAGTCAGCACGCGGCCGCGTCCTGCGGGACGGTCCGGCTGAGTTACAACACCAACAACTTCTGCAAAGTCACTTTCTTTCAAGTGCTTCAAAAAACATGCCGCGAATTCCGGCGTACCCATAAATACAATCTTCATATGTAGGAATATAGCAATTAAAGCAGGATTATTAGCCAAGAGCCCTTAGCAGCTAGCAAATATAACCGCGGCAACATCACCATATTTCTCTTTTACCCTTGTTCCTTTAACCAACAACTTTTATATTTGGCACCGCTATGAGAATACCTCTTCAAATTGCCGTGATTTTTGCCATTTGCCTGGCAGGCGAATTTCTAAACCAAGTGGTTGGCATTCCTATTCCGGGTAACATTCTCGGCATGGTTCTGCTCCTTATATTACTTTGTACTAAAATTCTTAAACCGGAGCAGATTTCCGGCGTTTCCAGTTTCTTCTTGAACCATCTGGCACTTTTCTTCTTGCCGCCAAGCATCGCCATTATGACCGTTGGCGACGACATTCTCAGCCAGTGGCCCACCCTACTCCTTCTTTGCATCGTACTGACGCTCATCAGCTTGGCAGCCACCGGCCTTACCACGCAGTTTCTCATTGGCCATCAAGAAAAGCGTCTGAACATCGAACAACTTGAAGATGACGAAATGAAACAATCCACTAGGGGGAAGAAATGAACACCATCATCAACTCGCCCCTGTTCGGAATTTTCCTGACCTTGGCCGCCTTCGAAGTGGGCGTGGCTCTGAACAAGAAATTCAAGTACTCCATCTTGAACCCGCTGCTCATCGGCCTCATTCTCATTGTGGGATTCCTGATGATTACGGGAATCAGCTACGACAGCTACAAGATAGGCGGCGACTATGTTTCCATAATGCTAGGCCCCGCTACTGTGGTTTTGGCCGTTCCCTTGTACAGGCAGCTGGGCAACCTCAAAAAGCACTGGCTCCCGATTTTGACAGGCATCGCCGTCGGTAGCCTCACTTCCATTTTCTGCGTGGTGGCAGCCTCTAAGTTGGTTGGCCTTAGCGAAACCTTGATGCTTTCCTTGGTTCCAAAGTCCATCACCATTCCCATGGGCTCCGTAGTTTCCGAACAGATTGGCGGCATTCCCAGCATTACCATTATTTCCATTGTGATTACGGGAATTACTGGAGCCGTCACTGCTTCTGTGGTTTGCAAGTTCTTCCGCATTAAGCACAAGGTGGCACAGGGTATTGCCATCGGTACAGCTAGCCACGCACTAGGCACCACCCGTGCCATGGAAATCGGAGAAACCCAAGGCGCCATGAGCTCCCTCGCCATCGGCATTGCGGGAATCTTCACCGCAGTAGTGGCACCGATTCTATTGCAAGTGATTGCATAACCATTCCTGGATTCATTCGCTTCGCCTTACGGCGCCGCTCAGAATGACATCGGGTCTACTTCCCCACAAGGATTTCGGAAATAACAGATTCCTCTTCGGGAATGTTGCAGAGCTTTTTCAGGTCGTCTTCGTAGAAGAAATGAGGGCTGCGAACGGTCTTGTTCAACACTCGTCCAGACAAGTGCAGAGATTGCAGAATGTATCCCGCATTCAAATTCAAGTAGCGGTAAGCGCGTTCTCCCAGCAGGTTGCAGGCTTCCTTCAAGTCGGCAGTAAGTACCACGGCAAAGGCTGCGTTTTCAGCATCTTCTACAGCGGCGTGGCACTTGGCAAACTTTTTCATCACCACAACACCGTTCTGCATGTAGATGGACTTGCGTACAGGCACATAGCGGTACACACCAGGGTACACAAACATCACATCAAAAGTCACAATCCAGATTTTCAAAAGTCCTGCGCCGAACAAATTGATCGGGCCCAGTTCCAGCCAGCGAAGCATACTGGAAAAATCATCCAGGTCCATGCTGATCTTTCTGAAGGGCACGTTTTTTGCGGCCACCTGTTCCAAGTCGGGCAACGCACTAAGGTAGCTGTCGCCAGAATACTTCGCAGGAGTCAGGGGGAATTCATCGCCGGGCAGTGCCTGGGAAACCAAGCGACGCACACGAATGCACTTGCTTAAATCTTCAATGGTTTCTGCACGGTTCTGGTGCATAAAGCGGGCAGCATATCGATCCGCCGAAGCCACCATATCCATTTCGCTTCGGTTGGAATAGGCCGATTCGCCCACACCATCATCCACCGAGTCGTAGGCAACTTCGCTATACTCCGGAAACACCGCCAAGCAAGCCAGCGGAACTTCTGTAGAGGGCAACTTCAAGGCCACCGCCACATCGTCATCTACAAAACCACCCAGAGGGAAAACCTTCGCGCCCTTGCGTTTTGCGTCCAGCAGAACACTTCCCACGCAGGCGCCCACATCACGCTGCACCTGGGAATAGGCCGATTCCTTAAAACGCCAAACAGCGCGTTCCAAAATTCCAGTAAAAATGTACAGCACCGGAGTGTCGCAGACAAAATCCTTATCCGGGAAAGCCGCTGCCAAGGATTTCATTTCATCCTTGCCGCCAATTTTCACCAACTGGCCGGCGACAGTCCTTGAAGCGGAGCCCGCGGCGGAATCAACCCCTCGGCCCGACGCACCCCCAGCAGCATCGTAGGCATAAATCCCATCGGGCAAACTGCGGCCTCTCAGAACCACATAAACGCCCACAGGCTTAATATCATCTCCAGAAACGTACCCAAAACCAGGCACGTCTTCTGCCCGGACATCAATTCGGTTACAGCCAGAGTAACGGCGATCCGCCGCTTTTTGCTTTTCCCACTGCAGCACAATGGGATCCGCAACGGCCTTCGCTGCGTACTTTACCGATTCATGGTAGGTTTCTGAGTAAAAATTCATGGAATACCTTTAATATAGCAGTTTTTCGCCTAAAAAGACGATCTTCGCAAGTCAAAAAAACAATACAGCTAATACGCTTTTTCCATTTACAATCAAAAACTGAATGTACCGACTAAAGAATTTAAATCTATTTTAAAAAGGATTAAAGTCAAAAAAGGAACATCTATGAACTACAAATCCTTGGCAACACTTACTGCCGCCGCAGCACTCGCTTTCTTTACCAGTGCATGTAGCGACGATCCCAAGACCGAAAACCCCACCGGCGGCAACGACACCCCAATCCTCCCCGACAATCCTACCGGTGGCGACTCCACAGTTACCGATCCCACTGGTGGCGACGATCCCACTGTCGGCGGCGACTCTACCAGCACCGAACCCATCGTTGTTGAACCGTTTACCCCCAAGGGCATCCTGATCGACGACTTTGAAGATGGCGATGGTGAAACCGCACAGGGCAACGGTTGGTTCACCTATGACGACCAGGGAAATAAAGGTGCATCTGTCATCGAAACTGCCGTTAGCGAAGAAGGCTACCCCGTCGCTGTCGAAGGTGGTTACAACTCCAAGTATGGTTTCCAGGTGAACTACACCTTGGACAAGGGTGATTACCCATACGACCCCTACGTCGCCATTGGCGTTGCCATTAGCGAAGAAGATTTCTCCAAGATTGGCGGTATCCACTACTGCTATAAGGGCGGCAAGCACACCGTTCGTGTAGAAACCTCTGACGTGACCGACTTCGACGTCCACGGCACCCAAATGCCGGCATCTACCGCCGCATGGAAGTGCGTTGACGTCAAGTTCCGTGACCTGGCTCAGGAAGGCTGGGGCGTATACGTCCCCTTCAACAAGGAAAACATCAACCAGATCAGTTTCCACATCAAGGGAACTGCTAAGGTTTCCACAGGTTCCCTGATTATCGATAACGTGGCATTCCTTGATCAAGACGCCCTGCCTGCAGACGTTGCAGACCTGACCATCAACGAGCCCTCCATTCCTGAAGTTACCATCGGCGACATCGCCATCAGCAATCCGCTGCAGGAAAAGGCCATGAAGTACCTGAACAAGGGTGTAAACTTCACCAACTGGCTGGAAGAAGCTAACGGCAAGTTTGACGGTACTTTTGAATTCGGCGAAGACGACATCAAGCTTCTTGCCGGCTACGGTTTCAAGAGCATCCGCCTGCCCATTGACCTGGACCTCTATGTGACCAACAAGAAGGATTTCCTTGCAGGCAAGGCAACCGAACTTGCTTTCGATGACGAAACCTTGTTCAAGGTTCTCGATTCCTTCGACACCTGGACCAAGGAAAACGGCATGTCTTTCGTAATCGACTACCACGAATACGACAACAGCTACAACGCTACATCTGCTAACGACACCATCTACATCAAGATGATGGCCGGCGTCTGGAAGCATGTTGCAGAACACTTCGCCACAAGCGAACGCGAAGATATCTTCTTCGAACTGCTCAATGAACCGGACATGAGCAATGGTAAGGTGACTGCAGCCCAGTGGACTGTTGCCGCACAGGCCATGATCGACGCTATCCGCGAAGTAGACAAGAAGCATTCCATCCTCTTCGGCGATGCTCAATGGTACTCCATGACGCTCCTGGCCAAGCGTACCCCGTTCACCGACGACAATATCATCTACGTCATCCACACCTACGAACCCTTCGTCTTCACTCATCAGGGCGGTTCCTGGACTGACTACGCTGCAGTCAAGAACATTCCGTTCCCCTATGATCCGGCCAAGTGGTCCGAATACTCTGTTGACTTCGGTGTTTCCGCCGCCAACAAGAGCAAGGTTCTTGGAGCCATCAAGCAGTACTACAAGACTGGCAGCAAGGAAGCTATCCTCCAAGCCGTCGCCAAGGCAAAGGCTTGGGCTGTTACGAACAACGTTCCTGTGATCATCAACGAATTCGGCGCACTCCGTGATAAGTCTGATGCAGAATCCGTTCTGAACTACTACAAGGCCATGGCAGAAATTTGCGACACCTTGCAGATTCCTTGGACTCACTGGGGCTACACTGGCGGATTCTCCGTCATCGACAAGGATGGCAAGCTCTACGACGGTCTGGCAGAAGCCATGGGCCTCGAAGCTAAGTAAATCAAGGCTTTCCGCTTTTAATTAAAGAAGCTGCTCCAATCAATGGGGCGGCTTTTTTGTAGATTGTAGCTAATGCGTGCTTTTAGATTTTTGAAGACCTTTTTTGTGGTATCCGCTTCTGCGGTGTGTTCTCTTGCAGTTGCCGGAGGCTTTTACGGCAACCAAAGCGACGTCAAATGGAAAACCGCTGGATCCGATCGTTTTCAATTCTTCTACCCTGCAGAATATTCTAGCCACGCATCAAAAGTTTCAGCCTACGCCGAAGCCGTTTACGACAGCGTCGTAAGTCGTTATCACAAGGATTTGCCTAGCCGTGTCAATGTCACCCTGAGCAACGCCCTGTACAGTAACGGTAGCGCTGTCCCCAGCGAAAACGCATTGAACCTCTGGCTCACCAACTGGGACTTTAAAATCCGCAGTAGCCACGGCTGGCTCGCCGATGTGGTCACCCACGAATTCAGCCACCTGGTCAGTATCGAAAGCGGAAGCAAGGTTCGTCCCAACATTTATGGTCTACAGTTCAGCTACTCCGACTACTACAACGAACGCATCACCAACGATTTCATATCGCTAATTCCGTTCACTTTACAGCCCCTGTGGCTTGCCGAAGGTACAGCCCAGTATGAGTCCAGCCGCATGGGATTCGACGGCTGGGATACCCACCGCGACATGTTGCTCCGCGTTGCCGCCTTAAACGACAGCTTGCTTTCCTTGGAATACATGCACGACTTCTCGGACAATTCCTTGTTCGCAGAACTCGGTCCCTATACACAGGGCTTTTCTCTCGTCCTGTACATCGACAAGCACTACGGCGAAGATGCCGTTCCGAAAATTTGGAACAATCTTGCAAAGCTAAACAGAATGACCTTGGACGGAGCCATCAAGGATGTCCTTGGCATCAGCGAGCAGGAACTGTACGACAACTGGAAAAAGGAAATCACCGAAAAATACAAGGCGCAAAAAGATTCCCTCGGGGAACTTGTTGAAGGGACCAAGCTTACCGAAAACGCCTTCTGGCAAGATTTCCCCGTTGTTGCAGGAAAGCACCTCTACGGCATTTCCAACTTCGGCGGGCCATGGTTCGACGGCAGCGTCTTCAAGATGCCGCTGGAAGCCGACACCTCAAAGGCCGACACGGCTAAGGTTGCCTCAGCCGACACCTCAAAGGCCGACAGCGCAATGGTTGAAATCGGCGATGTGGTCGTCGAGAACAGCACCGAAGAGGACAGTTCCACCACTATCAACATCGGGGACTACGCCAAATGCGGATTCAAGGCAAAGAAGCCCTGGTTCGACAAGGGCATCGATGTTTTTGAAGATTCCGTGCAAGGTCCTGTGCTGGCCTACATCAGCTATCAGAATCGCGACAAGGATGGACACGCACACTTTGATGTGGCAGTTAGCGACACAAGCAAGCACCAAATATCATTGACCTACCTAGTAGACGCAGTCTACCCCACCATCGACAAGCAGGGAACAACCGTCGCTTTCGTTCGTCGCGAACCCTACAGCACCCGATTCAGTCTGAGCAAGGTTCCCTACCCCAAGGACATCAAGGATTACGTTTCCGAAGATCCCGTGGACATTTTCGTTCCGGATACCCAGTATACCTACTACAACATCTACAGCCCGAAATTCAGCCCCGACGGAAAACGTATCGCCTTCGGTTTCTTCGACAACAAGGTTCGCGGCATTGCAGTCATCGATTCCGACGGCAAGAACTTCAAGGTTGTAAGCAACTCTGAATACGACGAACGCGACGTCAACTGGATTGATGATGACAAGATTATTTTCGCCAGCAACCGCAACGGCATTTTCAACCTGATTGAAAAGAGCCTGAGTTCCGGCGCAGAACACCCCCTCACCAACGTGGTTGGCGGAGCGTTCACTCCTGTACTGAACAAGGACACCATCTACTACACCAACTACGACAAGGATGGTTTCTCCCTCTACAAGTTGGCCTACAGCACCTTCATTCCGGCAAAGGCCGACACCACAACAGAAGGCACCAAGGAAATCGTCCTGAAGGGCTCACCTCTCAAGCGCGTTGAAAAGCAGCTGGAGTTGCCGGAACTGGAATTTGCCGGTGTCGAACAGAACTACAAGCCCATCCCCAACGTTCCTTTGTTCATTCCCATGCTCGCCCTTGCAGAAAGCGCACCCGACCTTACCGTTTTTGGCGATGGTCAAATGAAGGTGAAAGCAGGCCTTGCAGTGGTCCTCAGCGATCCTCTGAAAAAGAACAACGTTCAGCTAGGCTTGCTCCTGGAACTGGGCAAGGGCCTCTTTGAAAATGTCCAAGGCCTCTTCCCCGCCCTTGAAAAAGAATTCTTTGCTTCCTGGGAAAACCGCAGTACACCTTTGGACCTGGGACTTTCCTACACTTACGCCAACTACACCAGCAAGGACACCGTCCGCTACGAAGACGTTAAAGCCCACGGAGGAGATAGCCTCGGCATTAACAACTACGCCGTTTCCACTCAATCCATTGTGGCAAGCGCCGGCTATAGCATATTCAAGTCCATCGACACATTGCAAATTGCCGGTGGTTACAACTGGTCCGACTTCAACCTGTACGAAGACTACTTCAGCTGGACCTACCAGAAGCAAATCGTCGCCATGGCAGCCCTGGGCCTCTACGGTGAACATAGTGAAGATGACATCAGCGGCTCCGGCAATGGCGCATTCCTCTATTATCAATACTCAAACAACGACCTGTACCGCCCGGGAACCTTCGCCGAAAGCTTTACCGTTACAAGCAGCGGAAAGGTCAAGCCTAACTACAGAAACTTCAACATTCATGAAATCGGTTTGAATCTCTACGGCAGCTTACAGAGCCCGTGGACAGGCGCACGTCTTGCTGCTGGCGGCAAGATCAGCGGCATCGTCCACTGGAATACCGACGCCAAGGAAGACACTCTGGATTCCTACTATTACAAGGCTTTGTTCCTGGAAGGCTACCCCTACCTCCGCAGTTCCGAAGACTACACCTTGTCCGGAACAAGAACGGCCATGGCTGAAGTCCATTACCTCTTCCCCATTTATGATGATTGGCGTAAGCACGCCTGGATCTTCAGCACCCGCAGCTTCTACTTCGATCTCTTCGCCCAGATCGGCGCAGCATGGCAGGGCGATTGGATTGATACGGACAAGTGGACCGACCATCGTTTCTGGGATCGTAGCGTAGGCTTAAGCTTCCGCATGAGTAACAAGATATTCTACAGCGTACCGCTGGATATTTCCTTAACCTTCGCCAGAGGCCTCAGCCGCATCGGTGAAGACAAGGACCTCCGTGGAGGTCGCAAGGTCAAACCCATCGATATTCCGGTGCTGCCTGACTGCGTATCGCCCACACGAATCCGCTTCGCCATTGGAATGGGCTTTAATAATACGTGGCAGTAGGCCACGTATTATTTCAACACCATCGGCTCGGTCATGAACAAACTTCGTTTGTTCGCGACTCTCGCCTTGGGGCGTTGGCAATAACACATGGCAATAGCCAGGAATCGGCACCATGGGTAAAAAAGAAAAAGGGACTTGAAGCCCCTTTTTTTATTTCTTGTTGATTTCGCCGGGGAGTAATTGTCCCGGACTGGTTCTGCGAGCCGCATCGCCCGTAAAGTTAGGATTGAATGTCTTGATCTTCGCGCTTTTCATTTCCGCCTGAATGTCGTTCATGTGCATTTCCCACTGACGAATGGCTTCGTCCAGTTCTGCACGGGCATTCAGCATCAGTTCCTTGAGCTGCATCAGTTCAAGCATCCTGTCGCGCTTCATGATCCACAGTTCTTCTTCCTCGGGCATGCGCTCGATATTGAACAGCAGATTCAAGTAGTCTTCTTCAGCCTTGGAGTAGGCCTTGTAGGTTTCCTCGTAAACAAGATGGCGGTCATCCACCAGCGTCTGCTGGTGAGACGGATGAGCCGCACATCCCATCAAGGCAAAGCCCGCCATGCAAGCAAGTACAAAAGAACGCTTCATGAATTATTCTTCGCCTTCGCCAGGTTTCTTGACGGTGTAGAGACGTTCCAAAAGGATGTGGCTATTGAAAGTCACAGTATCCTTGGTTGTCGGGTTCACCATGGTGTGGACACCCTTCTTCACTTCGCGTTCCTGGCAAGGAATACCGGAATCCACATCGATAGCGATACCGAATTCCGTTGCGTACTCTGCAGAAAGGCCCGTGTTGTAAGCCATGTACTTTTCAGGAATGATCTTGCTGTTGACGTGCTGTTCCCAAATGTAGTAGGGGAAGCTTTCCTTTTCGTGTAGGTACACATTGTACCAAAGGCAGTTTCTCTTATCCAGATGCTGGAAGCCCTTGGTCACCACAGAGTCTACCTGAATCAAGGCGAAATTCAAACGGCCCTGGTCCTTGAGCAGCTGGGTAATGTCAGCGCGTTCCGGAACAGTACCCTTAATCAAGTGGTCCATTTCCCAACGGTGCTTTTCTGCACGGGCCAGGTGAGGCTTGTATTCCGGGTTCAGCAACTGGTCACGCCAGCGCTTGGGCATGGGAATCTTGTTCACCAGGGAGTCGTATCCTTCGTTAAGGCCTTCGATGCTGAGCACATTGCGATCTACGGCAGACATATTGACTTCGTCCACACGCCAAACCAGTTCAGAAGGCATGAAGTTCTTCAGGTAACCCTGGGAAGCGTCAATGCTGTACTTACGATTGACCTTGATGGTATCGCCAGCCTTGGAATAGTTCAATACACCGAACGTCTTGGTAATGGTTCCCATACGTTCTTCGCCTTCCATGTCGTAAGTGGCGATAAAGCTCTGCACGCAGATTTCAACATCTACGGGAGCCTTCAAATCATAATTTATCGTAACATCGGAATCGTTACAGGCACAAAGGGCCAATGCGGCACAAAGGCCAAATAAACTTCTAAGATTCATAAATTATCGAGTCTTGACCAAGGTGATTTCTTTCTGTGCAATGACATTGCCATCGGCACTGAATTCAACAACGATAGAACCCGGCTGCTTTTGACGGCTAAGTTCACGGGCTGTCATAAGGCCGCCATGCTTAGATTTGCCCTGCAAGGTGTAGGAATCCATCTTTTCTGTCACCGGAATTTCACGGGACCAGATTTCCTTACCCTTGTTAGCCAAGGTTCCTTCAAAGAAAGCGGTCTTCAGTTTGGTGAAGTCAAAGTTGCGACCATACTTGAACTGGACAATCATCTGGTCAGCCAAGTCAAATTCGCTAGTAGTATCCACAACCACATGGGCAGTGGGATTCCAGTCTCGACCGCAGGAAATAGAAGGTTCCTCGGACATACAGCCGGCAATAAAACCGCAAAGAGCTACAGTAGCAGCAAGAATCATTTTTTTCATATTACAAACTCTCTTTTAGAACCAGAAACGGAGACCCACGCGGAAGAAGAAGTCCGGGAACTTCCATTCCACATCGTCGTCGTCATAGTACTCATGCTTTCCATTGTTCCAGTCGTGATCGTCTTCCCAGCTCAGGTAGTGGAATTCGACCACCGGGCTCAATTCGAAATAGAGCTGCAGCGGAATGACCGGGAATTCCCACTGGAAACCGCCAGTGACACCGGCACGGATGGCGAAGCCAAATTCATCACGCCACCACCAACGATCGTTATGATCCTTGTAGTCAACCCAGTATTCTTCATCCCACAAGCCGATACCACCGGTGGGGCCAACATAGAAGCCCATACGGCCCAGTTCCTTGGGATTGTTCAAATAGAAATTCCAATAGTAACCAACGTAGGCACCAAAGGAATTGTCGTCGTCACTGAGGTACAAATGGGCGTAAATATCCAAGGTAATGTCATTGCCCATGCGCATCATGAAATCGAGACCCGCATGTTCACCAGGATTGCCAGCCTGAATCCAGCCACCAGCACCCATGTTTTTAGAGGAGCTACCAGATTGACCGGAACTAGAACTTTTTGCAGATACGGCAACAGGCAGCATCACGCAGAGAATGAGAGAGATTAGCAATTTTTTCATCATGCCAATCAATTTAACAAAAACTATCGGGAAAGGACAGCCAGCATTTCCATGTGGGGGGTCTGCGGGTAGAAGGCAAAGGCCTCCGCAGACTTCATAGTAAACCCGAATTCCCTTAATTTCGCAAAATCGCGGGCAAGGGTCACAGGATCGCAGGAAACGTAAATCAATTTTTTCACGGAGCTTTTGGCAATGGCATCCAGCGCTGTAGGCGGAAGGCCTGTACGGGGCGGGTCCACAATCAATGTGGCGGGAATGTCCACCACGTTTTCGGCAAGCCAGTCTTCTGCCGGAGCGGAAACATTTTCCGCATTTCCAGACAAATTAACCTTGGCATGCTTTAGGCAGCCATCGTCTCGTTCCACAGTGGTAACGCGTTTGAACTTGTCCTGGAGAAGGGCGGCAAAGAAGCCTACGCCGCTGAACAAGTCGATAAGCCATTCGTCGCTGGCTTCGCCACTTTTGATACCCTCATCAACGGCGTTGCGTACAGCGTCCACAAGCTCCGGCAACAAACCCAGATTGCTCTGGAAAAATACAGAGGCGTCGGACTCGATTTTCTTGCCGCCGATTTCCACAACGCTTACAGCGTTCTTCTGGAATTCTGCAGCAGGCATGCCATCGTAATAGTAGCTGACCTGGCCGTTTCCGTTATCAAAAATATTCAGTTCCCTGGCCTTCAAACTCTTGGCAGGGCCTTTTAAAAAATCATTCAGTCCCTTGGTGAGAACAGGGCAATCCGCAAAAGTTACTGCGTGATTGGATTCCTGTTCACGGAAGCCGAAGCGGGCTCCATCCTCACGGTTACCGCAGAACACCACGCGGGCTCGGTTGCGATAGTTCCAGGGGTTTCCCGTATGAACCTTGAAGTTGTCCGGAAGTTCCGCATGGGCCAGGCGTCTAAAATTTTCACGTTCCACCTGGGCCAGGTATTCTACCTGCTTGGCTGAATCCAGATGCTGCAGGGAGCAGCCGCCACAGCGGCCATACAACGGACACTTGGGCTTTACACGATCGGGGCTAGTTTCCAAAACTTCCAGAACGCGCCCGCGGGTAAAATCCTTCTTCTGGAAGGTCAGAAGGACCTTGCAAAGTTCCCCCGGAAGGGCTCCAGCCACAAAGCACACGCGACCATCGGCCAAGCGTCCCATGCCCTCGCCGCCCTGCACCATCTTATCGATGCGCAGTTCAACAAAGCGGGATTCACCCTTGAAGCCTCTCTTGTCCTTAAAATTTCTGCGGAAGTCAGCCATTTAAAAATCAGTCAATTAAATCGGTCAAATAAAAAAAATCAGTTATCGCTTAATGGTAGGAACACTAGCCAAAAGTTTCTGGGTGTATTCATGCTGCGGATTCACAAGAACCTTGTCCGCCTCGCCACGTTCCACCACCTTGCCAAAGTACATCACCAGCACGTCGTCGCTCAAGGCGCGAACCACCTGCATGTCGTGGCTAATGAACAGCAGGCTAATTCCAAGTTCATTGCGCAAGTCGTCCAGCAAATGCAAAATTTGAGCCTGCACAGAAACGTCCAGGGCGCTGGTCACTTCGTCGCACAAAAGAACCTTGGGCTCCACCATAAGGCTTCGTGCAATACACAGGCGCTGGCGCTGTCCGCCGGAAAATTCGTGGGGGAATTTATCAAGGGCTCCCGCGGGAATAGAAACGCGGTCCAGCAGCTTCTGCGCCCTCGTTCTAGCGTCGTCAAAGGAAAAACCGCGGGCCACCACGGGCGCCGTCAAAATTTCAGCAACCGTCTGTCGAGGATTCAGGCTGCTGAAAGGGTCCTGGAAAATCATCTGGACCAAGTCGCGGACCCTACGAACCGCAGCCCCGTTCTTAAAGTTCACGTTTTCGCCAAGCAACTTGTAGGAGCCGAAATCCGCCTGAACAAGCCCCACCAGGGACTTCACCAGAGTGGACTTACCGCAACCGGACTCGCCTACGATAGAAAGGATCTTTCCCTGGGGAAGCGTAAAGGATACGTTATCAACAGCGGTAAAATAGTTCTTGACCTTGCCAAAAACACCCCCACGGATGGGAAACTTCACCGTTAGATTTTCCACCTCAAGGGCAGGAACTTGCGTATCCAAAATCAACTATCCTTCCACTTCACCATCCAGGCTAGCCAAGGCTTCCTGAACGTTCTTTTCGGTTTTCAGCAAAATCTGTCTGCAGGTACGAAGCAGTTCCGTAGCTTCCTGAACCTGGCCAGCAAGCTCATCAATCTCCATTTCGGAATTGTCAATACGTTCCAAAATGTTTTCTAGACGCTCCATAGCGTTTTTATATTCAAAGTTTTCCTGACTCATGCCTTTGAATATAGTAGATTTACCACCGTGAGTTTTGGAAGAACAAGGATTTTTCGGCTTTTACGCCTAAGCATCGCCCTAACCCTGGGCGCCCTTTTCGCAGCATGCCTAGACATTCCTAGCAACCCAGACTCTACGGCCGTGGTCGAGACCGTAAAGGTCATGGTTTACCAGAACGACATCTACGACTCAACGTTCTACAAAATCAATCCTGCAGAATCAGCCTCCCTGGTAGCAAAAGTTTATCCTGCTTCCTTCGAAAACGAACTGGAATTCTACTGGTACTTCAACGACGAACTTGTAGATAGCGGTACCGTATACTCCATCCGTTTTCAGGATCTGAGCAACATTCCCAACATTCTTTTCGTCACCGACAAAGGTGGCAATTCCAGAACTGTCAGATTTACCACAATCCTTAATTCTGCTCCGATCATTGACAGCAAGACTATCCCCGCCGACGGAGACAGCATCGAAGCCACGGAGAACACCCCCGTTCTTTTCCAGTGGAACACCTTCGACTCCAACGACGATAAGCTGACCCACATTTTGGAAATCGACAGCACAAGCTACAACGTTGGTCCTCTGACAAAAATATCCCAGTCCGGATTCGAACCTGGTGAGCACTCTTTCCGCGTTATTGCAACAGACTCCTTTGGCGATTCCGACACTCTGTCCTGGGTTCGCTTCACCATCACAAATTCACGGGAGGATTCCGAATGACCCCAAAGCGTCATGCCTCCCTGATTTTTGCGGTGCTAGCCCTTTTCCTTGCAGCCCTTTGCAGCTGTACCGATGCCGACGACGTTATCTTTAACGGCGACGACACTGAATACATCAGCGTCCAGGCCTACATCACCCGCGTACTGGATTCCAGCGCCACCATGATGAAATCAGACACCATCACCCCTGGCGACTCCCTGATTTTCATGACCAACGTGTACCCGTCAAAATCCATCAGGAGCAAGGACTACTATTGGACCATTGACGACAAGGCTTTCGCAGGAGAATACAATTTTAGAAGACCGGTGTACTCTCCGGGCCGACACCTGATAAAGTTCATCCTTGTGGACTTTTTCGGAGACACCCTTACCGACAGCATAAACCTCATTGTCGCATCCACTCCGAAGCTAGATGACCAAGCCTTCATTCCCGCCAAGGGCATCCAGAACATAGCCTCCACAGACATTGTGAATTTTGCGTGGAACGCCTCCGATCCTGACGGCATGTGGGATTTGTCCCATCATTTCATCCTGAAAGAAGCTGAAGGGTTTTACGAGAAGCCGAAGGTCCTTGTGGACACCATCCTGAAGGAAGCCTACTTCACCTACCGCAAGGGATTCTCCCCATTGACCCATTATGAATGGTCCGTTTCCGTTGAAAACAATATCGGTCAAAAGTCTGAAGAAACAATCCACGGAACATTGAATACCCAGGGCGTTCCAGGCGAAAACGCCATCTACGGATTCGTCACCCATACATCATCAAACAAGGCCTTGCCAATCCATTTGGAACTCAGGAACGACTTCGACGAAGTTGTCTATAGAGCAGACGACTATAACATGGAGAAGGGTGCTTTTGTTGTGAAGCCCATTGCAGACGGCGACTACAAGATAACAGCATCTATCGATGGATACACAGACTTCACCCCCGCCACACAAGAAATATCCATTCGGGGAAACCAGGTCTTGACCTTAAAAACCATGACCCTGCAAGACAACTACCCACCGCAAATACTGGCATTCAGCGGCAAGGATACCATTCCTTGCACAGCCCCCCTGAAGTTCGGCATATGGGATAAAGGCGGAGACATTTTGAGCAACCGCATCAAAATCGCTTACGAGTCCACAAGCATATCTAATTTCACTTTCAAGAATGACACGCTGACCGCCGTTATTCCCGAAATCAAGACAAACTGGACCACCAAAACTCTTTCCGTCACAGCCTACGACCAAAGCGGAAACAAAAAGCAAAAGACTCTTTATATAGCACCATGCACCACCCTTGCGGAGGCGTACAGTGAATAAGATTTTTGCATACGCGCTTTTCCTCGCCAGTTTGTTCATCTGCATGGCGCTTTGTTCCTGCGGCGATAACCACCTCGCCTCAGAGGGGCCGCAAATGTACCCGTATATCATTGTCACTCCAGACAAGTACAACGGCGCATTGGACGGTTTCGTTGCAAGCGAAAAAATCTACGCAGCACAGAACCAGACTGTAAAGCTGTACGCTGCCGCGGCCATCGGAAACAGTCATTTCTACGGCGACGACATCTTCCCCTATTTTAAGAACGTGCTCTGGGAAGTTGACGGAGAATTAATTTCTGCATCCGTACTTAAATACTCCCTAAAAGACGCTGGCCGTAAGAAGATTCATTTGACCGTGGTGGACTTCTGGAATGACACAACCCATAGGGAACTCGAATTCTTTGTCAATGCCCCCAACAAGATCAGCATAGACTTCCCCTATGACGGCTACAACCAGGTAGACCCGGAAAATACCCAGTCCCTGCCTCTGCAATGGACCATGGAGGGAATCGACGAATGGGAAAACGCAACATGCACCGTTTTTGCCTGTAGTGACAAAGATTCCCTGTGGGACCACCCCATCGCCATCGTCGACTGCTTCGACGAAGTCAGCCTTCAAAACTCCCTTGTCGGCAACAAGCTTAGCCTGACCGCAGATTCCTCGTTTAGCTTTTACTGGGCGGTCAAAGCCGTCGTCACCAGTGAATTCCAGGATCCCACAACAGATTCCACCGAAATAGCCCGATTCTCCACAAGAATCTCCGGGGATAAATCCGTCATAAAAATCCCCT
The DNA here is from genome assembly GCA_024399065.1 of Fibrobacter sp. Lineage (NCBI taxonomy): Bacteria > Pseudomonadati > Fibrobacterota > Fibrobacteria > Fibrobacterales > Fibrobacteraceae > Fibrobacter > Fibrobacter sp. The sequence continues at coordinate 64,188 of JAKSIB010000002.1, forward strand.
TCGTCTACGATGATTATTACGACAGGGAAATCAACGAGACAAGTATTACCGTCGTATCATCCGCCGGCGACACGTTGGATTCCTTCATCAGCCAGAAAAAGGCAGACGTCGCATCATTCTCCATAATTCCCCGATCCAATGTCAAAGTCTACATCCAGAGCATCAACCGTCGTGAATACATGCCCGAGGTTCTGTCCATTGATATTCCCCCCAACACCGTTTACGTAACCGACACAGTCCATTTCGTAGACAAGATTCCGCCACAGATTGCACTCTATCGAAAATCCTTTGCAAAGCTCGGAAGCATCGGTTTTTACGTGTACGACGACGGATCAGGATTCGACTTCAACAATGCGGCAGTCACCATCGACAAGGACACCGTATCCTTCAACGCCGTGTCGCCCAACATGATTATTCCTGTCGGTTGCCACCATGACCAGTGCTTGCTGCAAGTCTACGGGGAAGACTTCGCAGGAAACAAGCTGCCTGACGTCAGTTGGCTCATGATAATGAGAACCGATTCCGTCTATGTGTATGGGCCCTACCCCAACGAGGAGAAGTGATATGAAGAAAATCATTTTCATCCTCATGTTCATCGCAGGCTTTATCCAGGCCCAGGAAATACAGGAAAATGTCCCTCAAAGATATCTCCATGTTTCCACCATTCCTGGAAATGCGGACATCTACATAAACCAGCTGCACCCAAACCACAAGAAGAATCCCCAGGCCTCGTCGCCGGTGTTCATTCCCGTCACCAGCGAAAACTCCCAGGACAACGAAATTCTGATTTCACTGTTCAAGCCTGAGTTTGCAGATACGACCATCCGGGTAAAGCTTTCCGCCAAGGATACTTCCTTCCTCATCGTGTCCCTACGTCCGAACTATGATAAGGCACTGCAGGAGGAACAGGAAAAAATCCTGAAAAAACGCTACAACAGTAATTTCGGTAAAAAGATGATGATCGGCTCAGCAGCCCCCTTTGTTGTAGGCGCCATTTCCGGCATCATCGCAAGTAACCAGTTAGACAAGGCCAACGAAGCCAAGAAAAAAATTGAAAATTCGCCCCTGGCGGACAAGGCAACCCTGGCCAAGCACCAATCCGACTTTAAACAACACCGCGATAACGCCGATATCGGGAAAACGATTCTAAATGTTGGAGTTAGCCTCGGGGCATCACTTCTTGCCGTGGGCATCATCCTACAATTCTAGGTTGCGTATGAAAAAGTTTTTACTGGCAATAATCCTTCTTGCTTTTGCAGCCCACGCCGAAGACCTCCAAGGTGTCCGAGCAAATATTGAATTGGTTACGGGAGCAAAGCAAACCGCACAATTCCTCGGCATCCAGCAGGATACCGTGAGCCTTGGCGGAATGATCAAGGGCAATTTCACCGTCATCAAGATTGCCAAGAATCGCTTCAAGAGCATCGTTGACGAAAACGGCAAGGACTTGCTAAACGAAGTCAAGGCAAGCACCGACTCCACCGTCGCAGCCGTGGATTCCGCAGCAACTGACTCCTCTGCCATTGATTCCGCAGCTGTTGAAACCGCAGCCGAAAGCAGCGCCGCCGTTTCTCCCGCAGAAACTTTCCTTAACACCGTCGACGGCAAGCACGTCATTGTCGCATTGGAACGCCGTTCCATCGATTCTGTTCTCGCAAGCCAACTGAACGTCCTTATTGCACGCATGCTCCAGGAATCCGGAATACCCGTAGTTTCCGCAAACCGAACAGACTTCGGATTCTGTAGAGAATCAGCCTGCATCAAGGATTCCCTGGTCCACTATGGGGCTGCCTCCGTTTACATGGGAAGCATCATTGCCGCCAAAAGCACCGACTCCGTGACCATCCAGATGGTGCATCACAATCTCGCAGATTCTTCCCAGAAGGACGTGAAAACCGTCCAAATGAATTTGTCTACAATGACCGCCCTCAGCGACGCCATGTCCAACGACAAACTGAAAAACTTCACGTTGCAGCTCCAAGGAAAGGAACTTCCCAAGCCTAAGCAAAACAGAAGCTACATCCACGTCGAAACAGACCCGGAAGGCGTAACTCTCGCAACCGCGACCCAGGGAGAAATTTGCAGATCCCCCTGCACCTTCGCCACCCAGGATTCCGGCAAGGTCGCCCTTTACGCCTACTGGAATGTGGACAAGCAATTGTGGGGTGCAAGACAAGTTATCGTTCCCATTCCCTTCGATACAACAAAGATTTCCCTCAAGCTCAAGCAGACCCGCCCCGAGCTTAGAATCATGACGACCCCCAGCAAGGCCGAAATCTACGCCGGCTCCGATTCCATTTCTGTCAAGTCCAAGGCCATCGGCAAGACCCCGAACAAGTTCCCCATTTACGAACCGGGAACCATCACCGTCAAGCTCCGTAAGGAAGGCTACCGCGACACCACCATCACCACCTTTGTTCCGCCCACCGACCTTACAGACATCAACGTAGAACTTCAGCCTATCACCGACATCGAAGAACTCCGCGCACAGGAAGCCTGGACCAAGAAAAACAAGGTCCGTAAAATCGGCCTCACCCTCCTGGGATCTTCCCTCGCCCCTATCATTGTTGGCGGCCTGTTCACTTACCTCGCAAGCGAGAATTACGACAAGGCCGACAAGCTCAAGCAGGAATTGAGTCGCCCGGCCACAGCAGGCGGGGAACACTACCTGCAGAAAATCCAGGAAAACCACGACTTGGTAAATAAGGGAAAACGCCAAATGGCCATCGGCGGATCCTTGCTTGGAGCTGGTCTTGTAATTTTAGGTGTCGGTATTACACTGACCTTCTAAAATGGAAGCAAAAAAGGCCCCAAAACAGCACTTATAAAGAAATTGTAAATTACACTTTCCTAAAAGAAAACCTAAATTTACACTGATGCGTAGACTATTACTTACATTGTCTCTTTTAGCTGCCGCTGCAACTACCCAGGCCGCCGACTACGAACGTTCGAATTGGCGCCAGCAGTTGTACCTTCAGGCAGAACCTGCTTTTTTGAATTTCAAGGGTGACAACGAACTCTTGGACAAGGGCATCAACGCCGATGTCTTGACCGTTCCCCTGTCTGTCGGTTACCTTTGGTCTCCTCTGATTACGCCGGCATGGAAGGCTGACATTCCGTTCACCATCTGGTTGGGCTTGGAAGTCAATTCCATCCAGTTCGGCACAATCGAAGACAAACCGCAGTACACCATCCCGAACTGCAAGGCTAGCGACTGCAGCCCCCGTGACGACGAAGAACTTTCGTTCATGACTTACGCTCCGTCCGTGGTGGCTGGTTTCTCCGTGAACCTGGTCGGTGGTTTGGACTTTAGAGCCCTGGGTGGTTTCGGTTTCCACTTTTTCTCCTTCTATGACGATTACAGTGGCAACATCGAACAGTACACCGATTTTCTCTACACCGCTTTCGCATCTGGCGCTTTGGAATATCGCATCACCGAAGTGTTCCAGGACGTGGACCTCAAGATTGGTTTGAACGTACGCAAGGAATTCCTGGCCTACGAAAACATCAAGGCACGCAATGTGGACGGCAACAAGAGCAGTCCGTCCCCCTATTCCGGTTTGACCTTCGACAAGGTTGAATACAAGTGGCCTGTACGCGTCGGCCTCGAAGTATCCCTTGACTTTGGCCGTGAAAGCCGCCGTGACCGCAAGATGCGTTTCAAGCTCCATGACCGCGATGGCGTGCTCCGTGAAAACAGCGAAGTCAAGGACACCTTGTCCGACTGGGACTGCATGGCTATCGAACGCGACTACCGCTTCTACCTCGATGAAGACGGCAACCTGCCCGACATGAGCGAAGCCTTCACCCGCACCCAGTTCGCCGACGTTCTTGAAAGCTACCTGGCATTCTGCCACCCGGCAGACTTGGCCACCAAGGAACAGCTCTACGCAACCTTGGATAGCGGTAAGGTTGAATTGAAGGAATACCAGGTCCGCCAGGAAGATTCTCGTTTCGACCAGGTCATGGCATCCAACGATCCGGAAATGCTCGAAATGTTCCTCCAGTACTATCCGGATTCTCCGCGTCGTGCTGAAGTTGAGAACAAACTAAAGTCCCTCGGCGAATACGACAAGTTCCGCGCCATCCAGGCACAGAACACCTTCAAGGCCTACCTCTCCTACCTGAACGACAATCCCAACGGTGCATTCCGTGACGAAGCCGAAACAGGCATCTTTGAACTGGTCAAGGCCGGCAACCGCACCAAGGACTACGAAATCTACCTGAAGCGCTTCCCCAACGGTAAGTATGTTGACGAAGCTCGCGCAGCTCTCAACGCTTCTAAGCAGGAAACTTCCATCATCGAATACCAGACCGGTGAAACCTATAACACCGACCCGGAACCGGAACAGCCCGCCTACGAAGAGCCCGCTGAAGAACCGGAAGAAGAGGAAGTAGAAGAACCTGCTCCGAAGAAGAAAGGCAAGAAGGCTGCTAAGAAACCCGCCAAGAAGGCAAAGAAAGCAGCAAAGAAGCCTGCCAAGAAGAAAAAGAAATAAGCCTTGGCAATAAGCCTTTGGCAAAAGCAAATTGAAAGTGCAGCCGACCTCGGTTGCACTTTTCTATATTTGGCCCATCATGATTTACGACCTTATTATCGACTGGTACAACGCCCACCTGAACTACGGCACCGTAGCCCTCCTCATGACGGTGGAAAGTTCCTTCATTCCTTTCCCGTCTGAACTGGTGGTGCCTCCCGCCGCCTACAAGGCCTTGCAGCCAGATTCCGGCCTGAACATCGCCCTGCTGGTTGTGGCCGCCACCATCGGCGCCTTGCTGGGAGCATTCATCAACTACTACCTGGCAAAGTTCCTGGGCCGCCCCATCATCTATAAGTTCGCAGACAGCCGCGTAGGCCACTTCTTCCTGCTGGATGGCGAAAAGGTGGCCAAGGCAGAACAGTTCTTCCGCGACCACGGCGCCATCTCCACCTTGGTGGGTCGATTCATCCCCGTGATCCGTCAGCTGATTTCCATTCCCGCAGGCATCGCCGGCATGAAGCTTTTGCCCTTCACCGTGTTCACCGCCATCGGCGCCATCACATGGAACATCATCCTCGCAGTTCTCGGCTACGTCGCCCACGGCCAGCAGGACATCATCCAGCAATACAGCCACGAACTTTCCCTGGGTCTCGTTGTACTTGGCGTGCTGTTCGTCGGTTACATGGTCTGGAGCGCCCTGAAGCCCAAGAAAAAGAAGGACTAAAACAGCATGTCATTGCGAGCCCGAAAGGGCGTGGCAATCGAAGCTGGCTCAATCCGAGCTTTGAAAAAAAAAGACCTTGGCTAAAAACCAAGGTCTTTTTTAAATGTCAGGTTGCGCGACTTGTTTCGTTGCAAGCAAGCCGCAGCAACTTACTTAGCGCGAGCCGCGGTTAGCCTGCTGCTACTTCGTAGCAGAGGCGAAAGCCTTGTCCAGCTTGGCGACAGCTTCGACGCATTCGGCTTCGCTGACATTCAGCGGAGGAAGCATACGGAGCACGTTGCCCTTAGCGGAAAGGACCATGAGCTTTTCTGCACGGGCGGCAGCAATCACATTGCCCACCGGCAGGGATTCGTCCAGAGCGAGGCCCACAATAAGGCCTGCACCGCGGATTTCCTTGATGGCGCTGTACTTTGCCTTGAGATCAGCGAGGGCGGTGCGGAGCTGTGCGGAACGTTCCGCGACATTCTTCAGCAGGGCCGGTTCTGCAACCTGGTTCACCACAGCGAGACCTGCAGCGCAAGCGATGGGGTTACCGCCGAAAGTGGTACCGTGGTCACCAGCCTTCAGTTCGTCAGCAATCTTCTGACGGAGAAGAACGGCACCCAGCGGGAGGCCGCCACCGATACCCTTGGCCAGGGAGACCAGGTCCGGATTCAAGCCGTACTTTTCAAAGCCGAGGAAGGTTCCGAGACGGCCGCAGCCTGCCTGGACTTCGTCGACAATCACCAGCACGCCGAATTCCTTCTGGAGGCTGTTGATGGTTTCCACCATTTCTGCAGACAAGGTCATGACGCCGCCTTCAGCAGCCAGGGATTCCAGCATGATGGCGCAGGTGTCCTTGTTGACTTCAGCCTTAAGTGCTGCGCAATCGTTCCAAGCCACATGCACGAAGTCGCCCGGCATGTTGCCGAAGCCCTGACGGAGCGCCGGCTGACCGGTTGCAGAAAGGGCTGCGAAAGTTCTGCCGTGGAAGCTGTTCACGAAGGTGATGATCTTCAGCCTGTTGGGTTCGCCCTTGCGGTCGAAGTACTTACGTGCAAACTTGATGCAGCCTTCGTTAGCTTCGGTACCGGAGTTGCAGAAGAATGCCTTGCCGAAGCCGGTGATTTCCAAAAGCTTCTTGCCCAGTTCCACCTGGGGCATATTCACGTAAAGGTTGGAAATGTGGTTGAAGCTATCCATCTGCTTCATCACTGCTTCCTTGATGGCCTTGTTCTGATGGCCAAGAGCGTTCACTGCAATACCTGCAACGAAGTCCAGATACTTGTCGCCCTTGGTGTCGATGAGGTAGGAACCTTCACCCTTTACAATTTCAATGTCGGCCTTGCCATAGAGAGGAGCAATGACCTGCTTATCTTGTTCGAGAAAATTCATTTTAAAATTCCTTTAGTGGTTAGTGATTGGTGGTTAGTGGTTAGTTTTATAATCGCGGCGCAGCCGCCTTATTTTCACTGATTACTAACCACTGTTTACTAATCACTTCTAGCACTGAATAGTGCCGTAGTTGTGTTCGCCGTTAATTTGCTTGATGAAGGATTCAGCGTCCTTCCAGCCCACGATATGGATGCTCTTCAGTCCTCGTCGGATAGACTTGAAGCTTTCGCGGACCTTAGGAATCATACCACCGCTGATAACGCCTTCTTCAATGAGCTTTTCGGCATCACCTTCAGAAAGTTCAGGAATCACATTCTTTTCGCCGTCCATAACGCCCGGCACATCGCTCACCAGCACGAACTGGTCAGCCTGCAGTGCCACAGCCAGTTCGCTTGCGGCGGTGTCTGCATTCACGTTCCAGCTGACGCCGTTGCCGTTTTCGTCAGGACCATAGGAAATGGGGCTAACAACAGGAACCCAGCCGGCGGCCCAGAGGTCTTCCACAATCTTCGGATTGACCGTCTTTACTTCGCCCACCAGACCAAGGTCAACCTTGCCCTGCTTCTTCACAACTTCAAACAACTTGCCGTCCACGCCGGAAAGACCGATGGAGTTCACGCCGTTGTTCAGGAGCATGCGGACAAGCTTCTTGTTCACGTGACCGGAAAGGGTCATTTCCACCATCTTCATAATGCCGGGTGTAGTCACTCGGAGGCCATCGATAAAAGTGGGCTGTTCTCGCAGCAGGGCGATATTTTCGTTAATGTCCTTGCCACCACCGTGAACCACGGCGACCTGGCAGCCCATAGCCGGAAGCTTGGAAACTGCTGCCACAAAATCGGCCAACTTAGCTTCGTCGATTGCCAAGCTGCCACCAATTTTTACAACCACTTTTTTCATTTTCTGTGATGTCCTCACTAGGTTACGCAGGCGGAGATGGTTTAAGCTCCGCTTGCCATTGTTTCGTGGACGAAAATTTAGAAAAACATTGTGCGTTCTCAATGCATTTTGTTATATTTAAAGCATACAGAAGTATAACTAACCCAAAAGAGGTATAAAAATGGCAATTACTAAGGTTTGGCTCGACGAATCTTCCGACGAATGCGTTTCTTGCGGTGCTTGCGAAGCTACTTGCGACGCTGTCTTCTCCGTTCCTGAAAAGATGCAGGTTAAGGAAGGCGTTGATTTCTCTGCTTACGAAGCAGACATCAAGGACGCTGCTGGCAACTGCCCGGCTGGTGTGATCAAATTCGAGTAATCTGCAAGCCGAGTGCTGCAAAAAAGGTCCCCATTCGGGGACTTTTTTTATAGCCGAGGCGCAGCGATTAACGCCGTAGGCGTTCAGAAGCATAATCTTTTTTATAGCTTTTGAAAATTTAAAGAGACCGTCCTTCGGGGCGGTCTTTTTTATTTTATCCAAAATTTTCGTTCTGGGCCCTATCGGCATTTCATGCCTCCAGGGTGACGTTCGGGAAATTATTCGGCTGCGGCCTTCTGAACTTCGTACACGGCACGGATCCAGTCTGCGGTACGCGGGGCCATTTCGATACGGAATTCGTCCAAGGCACCATCCCAGGTATCCACTTCGTTCCCGCTACCGCCAATACGGACCGGAGACATCATTGAGCCAAGGTAAATCGGGGAACTGAAGGAGACAGGTTCACCCACCGGTTTTCCATTCACATACATGGTATAGTTACCCATCCAGGAAACCAGGGCAACATGAGCCCATTCACCCACAGGCAACACCGTGGAGTCAGCGAGATCAAAGACTTCCATGGAACTGGGAGCACCCTTCATCAAGCTGAACTTGCCTTCGTCGTAACGCCACTGAAACTTATAGGTGGAATCACCACGTTCAGAAGCAAGTACCTGACGCTTTCCATTGGGGCCGTTCCACTTTGTCCAGAAGGACATGGAGAACTGGCCGAAAGTAACATCGACAGAATCGATGCTCATATACTGACCCGGATTCAAGGAAATGCCCTTACCCAGCAGACCAGCAGAATCAGCAACAGACTTTGCTACAGACTTGTCTTTGTTAAGAACCTTTGCATCACCATTGAAATGAAGCCTGGACAAGGCGCCATCCTGACGCTGACCTTCGCTAAACGGAACATTCATAAGCTTTGCAAATTCTTTGTTTTCAAAGATCTTGAAATTCAATTCCGTAACACCGCTATCCACACCGGCCACGCGAACCCAAAGCAAAGCCTCGGAATCAGTCCAGTAATCTATTTCAAGGGGGAATTGCACGCCGTTATCCACGTCAATCACAGCAATGTGTTTTGTATTCACATCCGAGGGGAATTTCTTGGGATCCACCTTCACGGGGAACAGGAATCCACCCAGGTATCCAACATTCTGCGGCACAGAAACCGTCACCACCTGGGAAGAGGCGGAATCATCCTGGGACAACGTCGGGATTTCCGTAATCGGAGTCCAGTGTTCAGACTTCGGGTTATGAATCTGGATGTCATCATAACCTTCATCCACATAGTAGCGGAAGTCCTGAACAGCGAGCCAACTGTCATCGCCATAGACAAAGCCAAGTTCCGGCAACACATAAATCTGCTTGGGACCGAGCGTGGTGAATTCCACACGGGCATTGACTTCCACGCTGTCGGCGTCGTCGGTATAGGCTAGGGTAATGTCTCCCGGCGGCATGTTGTAGAAGATGAAGTAGCCGTCGCCATCCAGCTTGATGGATGCGCTATCAGCCACACCGACAACACGCATGCTACCAGTATTTCTGCCAGCAATGTGGCTGGAGTACATGGTACGCTTGCCAATGGAAATCTTGTTGGACTTATCAAGTTCTGCAGAGGAAAGGCCACATTCTTCACCAGCGGAGGCGAACAGCACGACCTTTTCGTTTTCCTTTACCTTAAGCTCGTATTCACCCTTGGCGTTGGCTTCGGTAACCACAGAATCCTTGATACCTTCCTGGTCCCAGCTATCGTAGTAGGCCACAACGCGGGCACTGGGAACTGCGGCACCGGAAGCGTCCACAACCACACCTTCGTAGGCCACGGAATTTCCAATATCGGTAACACCACCGCCAATCTGCTTTTCATTTTCAGAACAGGCGGTCAAGCCGGCGAAACCAACAGTCATCACAGACAGGGCGCCGCCCAAAGAAATCAACTTTCTAAAGGAAATCATTTTTCAGCCTCCTTTGAAAATTTCTTGCTCATGGGGAATGCAACCATCATCAATTCGTAAACTCGTTCAACATTGGAATCGTTGGCAGCTCGTGCGATAATCTTCTTGCGAGCCTCTTCCAAAACTTCAACAGCATAATTATACGAACTTTCGCTGATAGCAAGAGTTGTAAACGCGGCAAAGCGTTCGGTTTTCGATTTATTTTCCACAGCCCCGATTGCATGCTGCACATATTCACGGCGGATCTGGCGGAGAGCCATGGGCGGAATCGCAGAAGCATCCAGCATCTGGGAGGTTTCTTCGTAACGGACGGCCGCGGGATTGCCACCTGCGGCTTCGTCATTGGGAATTTCGCGGATCAGGCCCCATTCCACCAGGTTCTTCACAGCTTCGCGAGCTTCTTCTGTAGTGATCTGCGGGTCAAGGGAACGTGCAAGCACCATGTAGTCCCCATTCCAGTCAGAACTTACGGCAAGTTCACGAATAATGGGATAGTACCACTTGGAGAAATAAAGCTGTTCCCTGGCGCCCAGGTGTGTAAATTCGATCTGCTTACGGATCTGGACAATCTGACCCCAGGCGTTTTCGCGTTCATTCACCTGCTGGGCCTGGTTGTACTGCACCAGGGCTTCGAAATAGGACTTCTGCAAGGGCTCGAATTCCATGGCCCTGGCAAGCTTTTCAATAGACTTCTGCGTTAAGTTGAAACGGCCTCGAATCACATTCAGGCAATAGGAGGAACTACTGAATCCGGCCTTCGCAGCAAAAAAACGATGGCTGAACACAGCCCTAATCTTCTTCTGTTCCTCAAAGTAATCCTGGAGGAACTTGCGGAAGTCATCGTAATCGTACAAATGTTCTAACGCAGCACTCATACCTACCAAAATAAATAATTTTTACACACCTAGCAACCATAAAGAACAGGTTTTAAGGGCGTTGTGAGGAATGTCAACAAAATTTTTACACAAAAAGAGCTTTTTACGGCCACATTTGGGACAAAAACTCCCATAAACGAAAAATACCCTCCGGCTTTGGGCCGAAGGGCTAATGATTGGAAGAAAGTTTTTACTTCTGGACAAATGTCAGCGGGAAAATCACCGTGTAACGGCCCTGCTCGGAATCCGGGAATTTCCAGCGGGCAATGGAATTCTTGAGCTTCAGGTCGAAGGATGCGGAGCCTGTAGTCGTTGCATCCACGAAAATCCTGAAAATATCTCCACCCGGGTCCACCGTCACATTCAAGGTCAGCTTGCCGGCAATGGTAGAATCGGATTTCAAAGCTCTGTTATAAATATTGTTGATCAAGTTGGATTGCTTGTCGAGGAACTTCAGCAAGGAGGAGGCGCCACCAGCGATCTTTCCCTGGACAATCACATCCTTCTTTGCAGGCAGAACAATGTGGGGACCCTTGGGCTGAACTCCTGCAGCGGATTCATCCTTGACGGAATCAGCCTGGGCGGTTTCGGCCTGGGGATTCAAATCCTTCACAAAAGTCAGGGACAGGGAAATGGTGTAATGGCCCTGATCGGTCTTCGGGTACTTCTGCTTTGCGAGGGAATTTCTGATTTCGGTATTGAACTGGGGATAGTTCGTAGTGGAGGAAATTTCGGTAATGTTCTTCACGTCACCGCACACGTCCACGGTAATATCCAGAGTCATTTCGCCTTCAAAGCCAGGCTTCAAGGCACTGAATTTCTTGTAGATGTAGTTGAGGCCAGTCTGACGTTCATCCAGGAAGGTCATGACAGCGGGAAGGCCACCGGTAACTTCCTTACCGTGCAAAGTCACTTCGTCGGACTTCGGAAGAACCACACCACCGGCAAAATCGTCATTGGTGTTGGCGGCTGCAATCTTGCGCTGTTCCGTAAAGGCGGCGGGAGCCGACGTAGCCTTCTGCTTAGGCTTACTTTCAAGAGGATCATTGCCACAGGCGATCAGTGTTGCGGAAACAATGCCCATGCACAAGGCAAGAACATAAGCGCATTTCTTTACACGTACTTTCATTATCCCGTCCACTCGATTTGTGTTCGCATCTTCACGCCAACACATCCATTCACCGGCGCAAAATATAAGTAGTGTTTACAAGAACTTCAAGATTGTTTTGCATATGCAATTTTTAAACGTGACGGGGTTCACTTTTGAGCCTCTCTTATAAACCTCGCTTTTAAGCCTCGCCCACCCTCGGCTCTGTATACAAGAATTCCTGTATACAGAAAAAGACCTGGGTGCAAACCCAGGCCTTTTAAAATTGCGGCATAAATTTCCGCACGCTAACAAGCGCGGAAATTAGCGCATGCCCTTGGCGAGGCCCTTGAGGAGGGCACTCATCTTGGCAGGCTGAGCGTTCCCCGGCTTCTTTGCCTGGTTGTTGTTCTTGCCTGCAATCTGGGCCTTGAGATCAGCGATAGTTGCATGACCCTGGAGGGAACCACGGTTCTGGCCGTTGTCGCGACCGCCGAAACCGCCACGACCGCCATTGCCCTGGCCGCGGGGGCCGCCAACACGCTGACCGCGAGGACCGCTGGCACCTGCACCTGCCACACCGTCCACCTGTTCGGTCTTCATGGAGAGGCTAATGCGCTTCTGGCCAGCATCCACAGCCATCACGCGGACCTTCACGATGTCGCCCACGGTAAGGACAGTCTTTGCATCTTCAACGAACTTGTCGCTGATTTCAGAAACGTGTACGAGGCCATCCTGATGGACACCGATGTCCACGAAGGCACCGAAGTTAGCAACGTTGGTGACGACACCTTCCATCCAGCTACCGGTAATGAGGTCGTTGATGGTTTGGATCTTGTCGTCGAACTTTGCGTAACGGAATTCCTTACGGGGGTCGCGGCTGGGCTTCTGAAGTTCGCTGAGGATATCCTGCAAGGTTTCCTTACCCACTTCGTCGGAAAGGAATTCGTCCAGCTTGATGCCCTTGACGGCTTCAGCGTTACCCACCATTTCCTTGACAGACACGCCAACCTTGGCAGCCATCTTTTCGACGAGGGCATAGTTTTCAGGATGGACGGCAGAGTCGTCCAGCGGGTTTTCTGCACCCGGGATACGCATGAAGCCAGCGGCCTGTTCGAAAGCCTTGGGGCCGAAGCCCTTCACCTTCTTCAAGTCTTCGCGGCTGGCGTAGGCACCGTTTTCTTCACGATGCTTGACGATAGCTTCGGAAAGGGTGTTGCTCAAACCTGCCACATGGGAAAGGAGCGGTGCGCTGGCGCTGTTCACGTCCACGCCCACCTTGTTCACGCAGCTTTCCACCACTTCGTCCAAGCGCTTCTTGAGTTCGCGCTGGTTCACGTCGTGCTGGTACTGGCCCACGCCAATGGACTGGGGATCAACCTTCACAAGTTCTGCCAGCGGGTCCTGCAAGCGACGGCCGATGGAAATAGCGCCACGGGTAGTCACGTCTTCCTTGGGGAATTCCTGAATAGCGATCATGCTTGCGCTGTAAACGGATGCGCCAGCTTCGGAAACGATAACGCGGGGAGGAACCTTGCCCTTGAACTTTGCAGCCATTTCGGAGCAGAAAGCGTCGGTTTCGCGGCTGGCGGTACCGTTACCAATAGCGATCAAGTCAATCTTATACTTGTCAATAAGCTGCATCAGGTAAACTGCGGAAGCAGCCTTGTCGTTCCACGGTTCGTGAGGTTTGATAATGCCGTGGTCCATGAACTTACCGTTTTCATCAAGCACAGCAACCTTACAACCAGTACGGAAGCCCGGGTCGAGGGCAAGAACAGCCTTGTGGCCTGCGGGAGCTGCCAGCAAAACGTCCTGGAGGTTCTTGCTGAACACCTTGAAAGCTTCTTCTTCGGCAGCATCCTTGAGGAGCAAACGGACTTCACTTTCCATGCTGGGCTGGAGCAAACGTTCCCAAGCATCCTGGCACATAGCTTCAAGATACGGGGTCCAAGTAGTCTTGCCCTTAATAATATTAGCCTTGAGGTAGCCCACCAGTTCTTCGTTGGGAACTTCAATAGTGAGGCGGAGGACCTTTTCCTTTTCACCACGGCGGAGAGCCAGCATACGGTGGCTGGGAATCTTGGAAACAGGTTCGCTAAAGTCGTAGTAGTCCTTGAACTTGGTTTCTTCCTTTTCAAAGTCCTTCTTGACCTTGGAAACCATAACGCCCTGCTTTTCGATCTGGGTACGGAGGTACTGACGGAACTGAGCGTTGTCAGCCACTTCTTCGGCCAGAATGTCGCAAGCGCCCTTGAGAGCAGCCTTGGGATCGGCCAGGCCCTTTTCTTCGGAGAGGTAGATAAGGGCGATCTGTTCTGCAGTGTTGCCGGTTTCTTCCTGTTCCCACATGAGGCGTGCGAGAGGTTCCAGGCCAAGTTCCTTGGCGATGGTGGCGCGGGTACGCTTCTTGGGCTTGTAGGGTGCGTAAATATCTTCGAGGGCGGTCTTGTCCTTGCAGGCTTCGATCTGAGCCTTCAGTTCCGGAGTAAGCTTGCCCTGTTCTTCAATGCTCTTGAGGATCGTTTCCTTACGATCGGTCAATTCCTGCAAATAGTCACGACGGTGGCTGATATCGCGGAGTTCGATTTCGTTCAAGGTACCGGTCTGGTCCTTACGGTAACGAGCGATAAAGGGGATGGTACCACCCTGGTCCATCAGTTCCAAAGCCTTGGAAACGCGCCACACTTCAATGTTCAGTTCTTCAGCAATAATTGCAGAAAAGTCCATAATTCTAATTCCAATTTTATAGGGTCTTAAAGCCCTGGTGAACAACAAATGTACCCCACCCGGGGTGGGTACTGAGGGAATATAACAATTAATTATGTCATAAAAATGACAGCAAAGTGTCAAAAATAATTTCCATAAAAAAAGACCCCGACAGGCCGTCGGGGTTTCAACTCCATAACTCGTTGCTTCACAACAGGTTAGCGATTCTTGTACATATTTTCGTAGTACTGGGCGTAATCGCCGCTAGTAATATTATCTAGCCATTCCTGATTGTCCAGGTACCAGCGCACCGTCTTTTCGATACCTTCCTCGAACTGCAGGGACGGTTCCCAGCCAAGTTCCTTCTGCAGCTTGGTGCTGTCGATGGCGTAGCGGGCGTCGTGGCCCAGGCGGTCGGTAACGTAGGTGATCAAATCCAGGTCCTCGTTTTCGGCGCGGCCCAGGAGCTTATCCACGGTCTTGATCACCACCTTGATAATATCGATGTTCTTCCATTCATTGAAGCCACCAATATTATAAGTCTCAGCAATCTTACCGTTATGGAAGATGACGTCGATAGCGCGGGCGTGGTCTTCAACAAAGAGCCAGTCGCGAACGTTCTCGCCCTTGCCGTAAACCGGCAGCGGCTTCTTGTGGCGGATATTATTAATAAACAGCGGGATCAACTTTTCCGGGAACTGGTAGGGGCCGTAGTTATTGGAGCAGTTGGTCACGATGGTGGGCATGCCGTAGGTGTCGTGGAAGGCGCGAACGAAATGGTCGGAACCAGCCTTACTTGCAGAGTACGGGCTATGCGGAGTATACTTTGTAGTCTCGTAGAAGAAGTCGTCGCCGTAGGCCAGGTGATGCTCGGAGCTGGAGGCCGTGGTGGTGAACGGCGGCTCGATACCTTCCGGATGGTTCATGGTCAGAGCGCCATAGACTTCGTCGGTAGAAATATGGTAGAAGCGCTTGCCTTCGTACTTTTCGGGCAAGGATTCCCAGTAGAGCTTTGCAGCCTGGAGCAGGCTCAAGGTGCCCATCACATTGGTGCGAGCGAAGGTGAACGGATCCTTGATGGAACGGTCCACATGGCTTTCGGCAGCCAGATGGATGATACCGTCGATCTTTTCGTCCTGCATGAGCTTGTAGAAGGCGTCGAAGTCGCAGATGTCCATCTTCACGAACTTGTAGTTGGGTTTGTCTTCGATATCCTTCAGGTTGGCCAAGTTGCCTGCATAGGTCAACTTATCCAAGTTAATAATGTTGTATTCCGGGTACTTGTTCACAAAAAGACGTACCACATGGCTTCCGATAAAGCCTGCACCGCCAGTAATAACAATATTCTTCATATAGCTAAATAATAACAAACACACTGCCCATTTTTACACTAAATCCAATAAAAAAGGGGTCATTTTAGTACAAATTAGGGATTGGTCTAGCCATTTCCTCCGCCGAATATCTATCTTCGTAAAGATTTTGTAATAAAACCTATAGGTGGATTATGAAGAAAACAAACAAAACCTTCAAGAAGGGAGCAGCAATCGCGCTGGCCACATTGATGGCCGCAGGTTCCGCTTTCGCACAGAATGGCATGGGCGGTGGTCGTGACGGTATGCACCAGATCGACGCCCATACCCTCGGTCAGTGGCACGTATCCTTCGGTGTCGGAGCCATGGCATCCGCAGACTCCTGGTCTCTTGCAGGCGGCGGCGTCATGACCGGCGACGAAGGCCAGACCATCGGCTTGAACGAAACCGGCTACTCCGCAGACATTGGTGCAAACTTTGCTATCGGTCTTACCAACTGGTTGGATGCAGGTATCAACTTCCCCATCCACTTCGACTCCGGTACCGATAACCAGAACTACATCGGCAACAGCTCCCTGGCAGGTGTCGGCATCGGTGATATCGACCTCTGGGGCAAGCTCCGCTTCCTCGGTGGCAACAAGTCCATCTTCACCTCCGCATTGTTGGTCCAATTCTATGTGCCGACCGGTGACGAAGAAGTGGGTATGCGCCCCCGTCACTCCTGGTACCTGGACAAGAAGACCATGGCCTACAGTTCCGGCTACGCAGCCTTGGCTGGCGGTCTGGTATTCAGCCTGGACTTCACCCGCTTCAACATCCCCGTCCGTTGGAATGGTCAGATCAGCTACCTCCACTCCTTCGACGAAAATCCGTCCAGTTCCTTGCTTTACAGCACCGGTGTGAACGTGGTTCCGTTCCGCGCTCTTGACTTCTTCCTGGAATTCTCCGGCGAAATGCGTCTTGATAGCGACCCGTACTACATCGAACCGATCATGGATCCTATGACCATTACCCCGGGTGTCCGTTTCCACATGAACGACAACATGGACCTGGCCCTCGGCATCGAAATGGCTCCGCGTATGTTTAGAAACATCGGCTTCGACTGGAAGAAGGAAATGGATTACGGTGAAGACTTCATCATCACCAAGATCGACGACCAGGACCGCGAAAACAAGTACCGCTACTCTGCCAACCCGCTCTTCGCAGCATCCGCAGCCCTCACCTGGCGCTTCGGTGGCGACGAACGCATCAACGGCATCAATGTGGACTCCCTGGTCCGCGTCCGTTCCGAAATCCTGGCCAAGGCAAAGGTCGACTCCATCATGCGTAACATGAAGGCCGACACCATTACCGTTTCCAAGATCGACACCGTCAACAAGGTCGATACCGTTTCTGTTTCCAAGGTCGATACTATCGCCAAGGTTGACACCATCTCCAAGGTTGACACCCTGACCCGCGTCGACACACTCAAGATCGTTGACTCTGCAGAAATCGCAAAGAACCAGGCCAAGATGGATTCCATCGCAGCAGCAGCAGCCCAGGACAAGGCCAAGGCAGACTCCATCGCAGCAGCAGCAGCCCAGGACAAGGCCAAGATGGATTCCATCGCCAACGAAGCTGCCAAGAACAAGGCTCAGATGGATTCTCTCGCAAGACTCTCCGGCGACGACGACAAGGACGGCGTTCCCAACATGGTGGACAAGTGCCCGGATACCCAGCCTGGCCTCAAGGTCGGTGCCGATGGTTGTGAAGTTGATACCGACAACGACGGCGTAACTGATTCTAAGGACAAGTGCCCGGAATCTCATGCTGGTGCTCCGGTTGACGAAGAAGGTTGCGAATTCGACGAAGACGAAGACGGCATTGTTGATGCTCTCGACAAGTGCTTGCATACCTTGAGTGACGTAAACGTTGACGACAAGGGCTGCCCCACCAACAAGGACGAAGACCTTGACAAGCTCAAGAGCCAGATCACCTTCAAGAAGGGTACCGCCAAGATCAACAAGAAGTCCAACAAGGCAATGGACAAGATTGCCAAGTTGATGATCGCTCGCCCGAACCTCCGCATCGAAATCCAGGGTCACTGCGACGAAAAGAAGACTGCAGAAGACAACCAGGAAATGTCCGTGCTCCGCGCACAGGCTGTGGTTGACTACCTCGTAGGCAAGGGCGTTCCCTCCAAGTACGTCCGTGCAGCAGGCTTCGGCGACACCCAGCTCCTGGTCCAGCCCAAGATGGACAAGAAGGGCCGTAAGGCAAAGACCAACCCGAAGAACAACCGCGTTGAATTTGCACCTCACGTAAAGAAGCCGAAGAAGAAGGCTGAAGCTCCGGCTGCTGAAGCAGCTGCAGCACAGGCTGCAGCCCCCAAGGCTGAAACCCAGGTAGCTCCGGCTCCTGCAGCAGCTCCGGCGACCGCAGCAGCTCCGGCACCTGCAGCAACACCCGCTAAGGCAGAAGCTCCCAAGGCAGAAGCAGCAGCACCGGCCGCTCCCGCAAAGGAAGCCCCGAAGGCTGAAGCTCCCAAGGCCGAAGCAAAGCCCGCTGCAGAACCTGCAAAGGGCGGCTTCAAGCAGGACGCCCCCAAGGCCGCTCCCGCCAAGAAGTAATCCGCACGGCAAAAGCTGCGCCTAGGCGCAGCAACTCCATTACGAAAAAGGACGTCTCTATGAGACGTCCTTTTTTTTGCACCTCGAAATTGGAGACTGCAGAGGAATATGCGCTGGTGTTAAACAGTTTCCCATTTCTGGGATTTGGCGGAAACCGCAGCGGCTTCCATCATGGCGAGGCCTTCCAAGGAAGTCTTGATTCCGCAAACGTACTTGCTATTGAAGGAACCTTTTTCAAGAAACTCGGTTAAGCAATCTGCGATGTCGCGGTAATAGTTGGCAAAAGCCTCGATGAATCCAGCGGGGTGGCCAGCCTTGAAGCGGTTATAGCGGGGCAAGTTTGCAATCTTCACGTCGCCGGTACGGTCACTCAGGCATACGCGGCCATGAAGGTCACAAGTCTTCAAGGTTTCAGGCTCCAGCTGGAACCATTCCGCACTGCCTTCGCTACCGAAAACTCGGATGCGCAAGCCATTGCGGTTACCAAGAGCAGTCTTGCTGAACCAGATCTGAGCACGCACATTGTTGGTATACTGAACCAAAGCGCCTACATTATCCACAATCTGGGGGAACAAACCGAATGTGGCTTCATCTGCCACAATGCGGGTGGGGCGTTCGCCGGTCAAGAAATACATCATGTTGTGCAGATGGCTTCCCAAATCCAAGGAAATCTTCGGGATCACCGTATCCTTCAGGCGCCAGGCCTGAGGCTTAGGCGGTTCATTATTCGCACCCAGGCGAAGAAAACCTTCCTGGGGCATTTCCACCTGTACCTGCTGGATTTTACCCAGTTTGCCATCCTCAATCAACTGTTTCAATTCGCGGACCATAGGATAGCCCGTGTAATTGTACGTGGTGCAGAAGAAGCCCTTGGTTTCGGCAACGACTTTTGCAATGGACTCGCCTTCGGCAACACTTGTAGCCAGAGACTTTTCACAAATCACAGCGAACCCCGCCTTAAGCGCTGCCACCACAATTTCTTCGTGATAATCGGTAGGAGCCAAAACAACAACAGCATCCAACTTGCCTTTCTCAGCAGCCAGCAACTGCTTATAGTCATCATAGACGCGTTCGGGAGCAACACCCCAAACTTCTGCAGTCTGCTTATTGATATCGGCATGGGTGCTGAACGCACCGGCCACCAGCTTAAAGCAGCCATCCATCTGGCTTGCGGCTTTATGAACTTCACCAATGGCCGAATTGATTCCGCCGCCAATAAAAGCAATGTTGTAAGGCTTTTTCTGCATAATTTGAATATAATCTTTTTTATTTGAAGCGAACCTTGATATATTCCGACATCTTCGCTGTTTTTTCAGTCATTTCTTCTACAGAATCGAACAGCATAAACACTATGCCGGCCTTGTAGTACATCGGATCGGCAACTTCTTCACCAACCATGTACCACATGAACTTTTCAACAATATTTTGCTGAATTTCATCGGCAAAATCAACGCCATCAACAACGCCCGTGCGGTTGGTCATAACGCAGTGGCGGAGGAAAGGCTTCGGAACGTTGTGCAGAGCCTGCTTCGATTGCGTCGCTACGCTCGCAATGACATCCGTACTCAATCCGCATTCAGCCTTTACAAGCATCAACGGATAATCTACTCCGGTGGCGTACTTCACAAACTTGATGTACAAATCTCCAGGAGGCCTGCGGCAGATTTCAATAATCACAGGAATGCCATCGTCACGTTCAATGTACTGAATGTGCAGAATGCCATCCACCAAATGCAAGTGAGCAGCGATGCGTTCGCTGTACTCCACCAGAAGTTGCAACCCGCGGGCGCTTGTGGTGCTAGGCGTGTTGGCGCCACTAACCATGTACTTATTCAGACAATACTGTTCATTGTCTGCGAAGTAGAACGCCACCTTGCCATCTTTCAAGAAACAGCTAAAGCCGTGATTCGTCCCGATGACAAATTCTTCAACCACCACATGGTCTTCGCGGGTGCGGGAAACTGCGTCGGCGTAAGCGGCCAAGGCTTCGTCCACGTTATTCACACGATGGATGCCCTTGCCTCCGGTCAAGTCCACAGGTTTTACAATCAGCGGAAACTGCAGTGGGCAGAAATTCTTTTGTTCGAAAGACACGGCAGCGCAACCGGAATTGGGAGCAAGTCCAATGACGGACTTAAATTCATCTACACTTCGCACCACTCTTGCTCGAGGCGTAGGAATACGCAGTCTTTCCGCAAGAGCGCGATACTTATCCTTATGATGAATCTGCAAGCTGGTTTCAAAACTATCATGACCAGGCAAGCCCAGTTTTTCACAAACATAAACCGTACTGAGCAAGGCGAAATCATTGCAACCCGAGCACACGGCGCTAACACCCTCGGCACGGGCCAACTCAAGCATGGCGTCTTTATCACTAAAATCGGCGAAGACATTCTTGTCGGCATAAGGGTGCCCAAGGCCTTCGCGAGCATTACCCGTGGTAATCACAAAGTAGCCCAATTCTTGGGCCGCCTGGATTAAGGGAATTTCAGCGTGACTGCCACCCAATAGTAATAAACGTTTTTGTTCCATAACATAGCACTCGGCAGGTTCACAACCTACTTGAAAAATTCTTCCACCTTGTCACAGACAAAGTCCAGGTCATCCTGAAGCAGCCCGTAGAACATGGGCAAACGCAACAAACGATTGCTTTCTGCCGTAGTAAACTTGTCTTCACCACGGAACTCGCCAAAGCGCTTGCCCGCGGGGGCATTATGGAGCGGAACATAATGGAATACTGCCAGAATTTCATTCTTCACCAAATGGGCAATCATCTTGGTGCGGCCATCCAAATCCGGCATCTTGATATAGAACATGTGGGCATTGTGCTTGCAATGTTCCGGCACCTGGGGCAACTGAATCAAGCCCCGCTGTTCAAGCCCAGCCAAGCGTTCCCTATAGGCATTCCAACTGGCCATACGGTTATCAAAAATCTTATCGGCCTGTTCCAATTCCGCATACAAGTAGGCAGCATTCAATTCGCTGGGCAAGTAGCTGGAACCCAGTTCCACCCAAGTGTACTTATCCACTTCACCGCGATGGAACTGACAACGGTTGGTTCCCTTTTCGCGAATGATTTCTGCATGGTCTGCAAACTTGGGGTCGCGAATGAGAAGGGCTCCGCCCTCCCCCATGCTGTAGTTCTTGGTTTCGTGATAACTGTAGCAACCAAAATCACCCAAGGCACCTAAGGAACGCCCCTTGTAAGTGGCCATCATTCCCTGGGCCGCATCTTCCACCACAAACAAATTATGGCGTTTGGCAATCTCGTTGATTTCATCCATTTCGCAAGCCACACCTGCGTAATGCACCGGCACAATGGCTCGTGTCTTCGGCGTAATAGCAGCCTCAATCAACTTTTCGTCCAAGTTCATGGTATCCGGACGAATATCCACAAACACACACTTGGCACCGCGCATAGCGAACGCATCGGCGGTAGACACAAAGGTAAAGGACGGCATGATCACTTCATCGCCAGGCTTGATATTGCAAAGGAGCGCAGCCATTTCCAAAGCATGGGTGCAACTGGTTGTGAGCAAAGCCTTGGCCGTTCCCGTATGTTCCTTAAGCCAGGCATGGCATTTTTGGTTGAATTGGCCATCGCCACAAATACGGCCACTTTCCACAGCGGCGCGAACATAGTCAAATTCAGATCCAACAAAAGGCGGCTTGTTAAAAGGAATTCTCATACACACCTTAATTCAAAACAACATAGGGAGTCCAGCGTTTATAGAAACGTTCCTGGAACTTCAAGGGCGACAAAATAGGTTCGTGATCACCTTCCACCACAAAACGCACAGTCGGATGCTTACGGGCCAAATCTGCAATTTGACGTAAAGTTTCCATCAGCCGTTCAGTATAAGCGGAATCAAGTTTTTCAACAGGAATGTTATAAGCAGCCTGGGTAACATCACTACCCGGAGCAGTCAAACCCTCGATGGGGAACTTGGTAGACGTGGTGGTCCAAGCCGCAAAAACTCTGGGAGCGGTGACACTCGAAGACGACGGCACCGTCAAAACACTATCCAGCATCTTCACAATATCACCATCCTTCAAGGTCTTATCCCACACAACATGATCAAAGCCAACATTGCGGACGTACTTGAATCGCCATTGCTCAGCACTATCTGATGCCACAAAGAAACGAGTATCAAAACCAGCAGCAGCCAACTGGGCAGGAATAAACAAAGTGTCTCGACGACGTGTTGCCGAATCACGCTTCAGTTCATAAATCAAGTTCTCGCGCTCGGCAGTTCGAGTGCGGCTATACATGCGGCTATGCACACCCACCTGCACAGGAATGTCCGCATCACTGAACACAGACAACTCAGCCTCAAAGCGTTCGTTGTCCATGGGGATGCCCCAGCTTTCCACTAGAACAAAAACATTACTGCGGGTGGAGTCCACATACCTGCGAGCAACAAAGGCAGAATCTTCCACAGAGAACTTCGCCTTGAAAGATTCCGGCAGAACCTTTTGTTCCACAGGCTTGGGAGCCGTGCGATCCAAGTAATCAATCACCGGGAACTGAACCAAAGGCTGAGCCGCATACTGATTATAGGCAGCCAAATGCGCAACCAATGCAACAAACAAAATCAAGTTGATCGTAGGGAAAGTAAAAGAAGGCACCTTCCACATCATGGCTACGGCAAGGCCACAAGTGGCAACCGGCACAATAGCACGCCAGCCCATATCCCAACCCTTGATCGCCATCAAGTTGGAAAAATCCATGAACGCGACAATCAACATGACCGCAGCAATTACCGCCATCGGCACAAAGCGCCATTTCTTGCCAAGTCCCTTGACCCAAGCAAACAGCAACAACAATGCGAACTCTTCAAACCCAAACAAACCGCGCACAATATCCTGCCCCTTCTCGAATGTCAACAAGAAAGGCGCAATAGTAATCAGCGCGCTGGCGACCAATGGATAAACTAATCGCATCATATAATCATTCTCAAATATAACACAAGACCAAGCTTTTCAACCATCTTTGCATTCTTTACACAATGCTTTCCGCTCAATTTCATAACGATTCTCTCTAACAACCTTCTCTAAATCCTCTATTGATGGCAGATTTAGCTGATATTTAGAAGCAAACATCTGCTTAGCATCATTAAGTACAGAATACTTAACTACAGCCTCATCTCCATAACGCATAAGTTTTTGACGAGCTACAAAACAAAAGCCCTTTCCAAGTTCCAATAAAAACTTTTGCAGATGATCAATCAAGCCTTGCTCCACATCGGTTTCGTGAATAGCGGGATAATCGCCGAGGTTCAGAAAGTCTAGAACATAAGGATCGCGTATGAACTCATTCGGTCGCATTTCCTTCATTTTTTCTGCAGCTTCCTTTTTTACAGAACCCACATTTTGGCTTGAAAGGAGCCGTTCGAAATACAAAACAGAAATTTGACGGTCCAGCTGACGTGTAGACCAGGTTTCATTTGCGGCCTCATTCATGTACCACATACGCGCGGTTTCGTCTTTCACCTTAACGAGTAGACGATAATGTGTCCACAGCAATTCGTGACGCAGTGCGTCACGAATTGGAAAATTCTGAAAAAACAAACGCATATACCGCAAATTACTAGCATCATACCCCCTGCCAAATTCTCGCGTCAACCGCGCGGCAAGACTTTCAAGAACACCCTTACCATATTCGGCTCTTTTCTCTCCATTTTGCTCATGCTCAACAATAAGTTTACCGATAGTCCAGTAAGCCTGAACCATTGTAAAGTTTACAGTTTTGTGGACTAGTTTTCGAGCGTCGGAAAGAACGGACCGAACATTTTCATACAAAGAAGAAGGTAAATTTTCCACCACTCATTCTCCCAAGTGGTGCTCTACGCTGCAAAGATACAGGTTACACCCTATATCACCTGGCCAGGAAGCTCTTTCCCAGGTACCCTGCGGGGAAACGTTTTTTCAAAAAATCCCGCGACCGTCAGGCAGATAGTTTGACAGCCGGCCCGTAAGCCGGATTGCATAGAACAACCTAAAGATACACAAACGTTCACTAATCGTCAAGAAGTTTTCTCAATTATTTTTTTGCTTTTAAGCACAGCGCCTCCATTGAAAAAATTTCTTAGAGATTCGATTTACTACATTCCACATTATGAGCGAGCAAAATAACGCCACATTGATTTCCTTTGTCATTCCCTGCTATCGAAGCCAGGGAACCATTGAAACCGTAGTCAACGAAATCCGCGACACAATCACCGCGCAGAACCGTGCCACAAGTTCTTCTGTCATCCCAGGCTACGACCCGGGATCTCCTTGCTACGATTACGAAATCATCCTGGTCAACGACTGCAGCCCCGATGGGGTCTGGAACGTCATCAAGAATCTGGCCGCAACCGACCCCAAAATCAAAGGCATTTGCCTCGCCAAGAATTTCGGCCAGCACTGCGCGCTAATGGCTGGCTACGGCCAAGCCTCCGGCGATTACGTGGTAAGCCTGGATGACGACGGCCAGACTCCCGCCAGCGAAACCTTCAAGCTGGTAAACAAGTTGGAAGAAGGCTTTGATGTGGTGTACGGCTATTACGCCCACAAAAAGGAGCATCTGTTCCGCCGATTCGGTAGCTGGACCAACAAGAAAATGGCAGAAGCTATTATCGGCCAGCCCAAGACTTTGCAGACCACCAGTTTCTTCATCATGAGAAAATTCATCGTCGAAGAAATTGTCCGCTACAACCACCCCTTCGCCTACATCAGCGGCCTGGTATTCCGCGCCACCAAGAATCTGGGCAATGTTCAAGTGGAGCACCGCAGCCGTTTGGAAGGCACCTCCGGCTACACCATCGCAGGCCTCATTCGTCTTTGGATTAACGGTTTCACAGCCTTTAGCGTAAAGCCCCTTCGCGTAGCAACACTCATCGGTTTTATCTGCGCCATCATCGGCGTCGGTGCAGGCGGTTTCGTGGTTTACCAAAAATTGATGCGTCCGGAAATTCCCGTGGGCTATACCAGCCTTTTGGCCAGTATGCTTTTTATCGGCGGCATGATCATGTTGCTGTTGGGCCTTATCGGCGAATACGTAGGCAGAATCTACATCAGCATTAATCAAAGCCCCCAGTATGTGATTAGAGAAAAGGTCTAAGACCAACCTCCTCAATCAAAAAAAGAGAAAATAGGATATGAGCAAAAAAGGTTTTTCCCTTGTTGAAATCATGGTTGTCATCGTGATTATGGGCATCCTAGCTGCCGTTGCCGTACCCCAGGTATTCGGAATGGTAGAAAGAACTCATCGCGGAATTGACGCAACCAACGCCCGCGAAATCAGAAACATTCTTGTAAGAGCTTACGATTCTCACGAACTTGAATTTCCCCAATCAACTCAAAACGATGGTAACGGAAAGAACGTAAACACCACGGTAGCCGTTGTTGTATACAAGGACAAAATGGAATACAGAGCTAGTGGAACCGTTCAAGTAAATGGTGGCGACTGGAGTTCTGATAAGGGTAAGGCATACGATCGTATCCGAAAGCTTTTGGCAGAAGCGGGCTTTGATAAAGTCTCTGTACAAGCAAAGAATCCCAAGGACGGCGGTTGGTCTAGCTATGGAGTATTAATGTCTGCTGACGGAACATGCAAATTCTTCTCTAGCGAAGAAGACATTAACCTAGGCGGCACTTCTGGCGGAAGCTACGAAAGCGCCATCAGCAAGGCATCTGGCAGTGGTTCTTCCAACATCGAACTATTCATGGGTGCAAACAAGTAATTTTGCATTGGTAAATCTTTGGTTCCTGCCTTAGTCATAAATCTGTTTTTCTTGGCCCTATGCCTTGTCTTTGGCGACCTGAAATTCGGCGCCATTGATGACTATTTTATGGCTGCGGTTCTGACCGGCGCCCACGGCACTGATTACAACCCTCACCTGCTTTTTGTTAACGCACTTTACGGCTACGCGCTGCTCCCGCTATACAAGCTATTCCCTACCATCGGCTGGTATTACATTGGAGAAATATTCAGTGTTTTCCTGAGTTTTACCACCATCAGCTATATCATTATTAAGAAGATGGGCAAGCAGTGGGGTACGCTTATTGCAACCGTATTCGTAGCCCTGTTTGCTAGCGACTTTTACTTGGTTGTGCAATTTACCCAATGCGCCAGCCTCCTTAGCGCCACCGGCATGCTGGTTTTTGCAAACGCCGTGTACGAAGGCCGCCGCGCCCCCGGAGACTGTCATCCCGGCCCCCGTGCCGGGATCTCCCTTTACCTGCCTTTCATCTACGCCCTTTTCCTCCTTCTCTGGGGCTCCATCATGCGTTGGCAGGCCTTCCTTATGGGCATGCCTTTCTTCTGCATTGGCCTCCTGTTCCTTATCAAGCAATGCTGGGCTCGCAAAATTCCCGTCATCATTTCTCTCGCCGTAATGTTCATTGCCGCCTTCGGCCTGCAACACTGGGACCGCAGCCTTTACGACACCCCGGAATACAAGCCTTACATGGAAATCCAGGGTCCTCGTGCAACCCTTGGCGACGGTAGCAACTTTAACGACAATGCAATTTACGAAGACCTTGAAGAACTGGGAAAATCCGGTAAAGACTACCATCTGCTCAAAAACTGGACGTTCTACGACACAGAAACATTCCAAAAAGATAGTATGCAGGCTATCGTAAATGCTGCAAGCTATTACAAAGCTAAAAATGAACGTAGAACCATTCCCGCATTATTGCTAAGCTCTCTATCTCACAGTTTACAGATGCCCATGTTCTGGACCTGGTTTATTTCATGCCTTATCATCCTGGTCACCAACCGAAGCAAATTCCCATACCTATGGGCAACACTGGGCACCACATTTTTCTTGATGACTATACTCCTTGCACAAGATCGTTTAGTTTATCGCGTGGAAAGTGGTTTTTGGCTCTACTCAGCCATGCTAGCGGAGCCTCTATGGAATCAAATCAAGAACGAAAAACTGAACCAAATTTTCAATAGCAGAACAATCTACGCCACTCTCGGCATTATTGCGCTAGCCAACATCGTCTCCTACGCCTCTTCTGGCGACATGGTTCGCGACCCCAGTAGCGGCAAAACAAGAACCTTGACCATCGAAGACTCCACCGACTACAAGCAAGTCTTTGACTACATCGACAGCAACCAAAACAAGATGTTTCTGCTGAGCATGAACGCCTATATGCGCTTTAGTCACCACAAGATGCCGCCCTACAAGGCGGAACCCATTGGCAGCTATCGAAACACAATCAGCTTTGGTTATTGGACTCCCTACCTGCCCGAAATCACTCGGACCTTGGCAGAGTATGGCATCACAAACCCCATGCGCCAAGTTATCGACAGCAACGTCATCGTCATCAACGAGCCTATGCTCGGCGATTTCCTGCTCCGCCACTACTATGGCAGTGACTCTCTGGGAAACGAAACAAAGGACACTATCATTGTGGACTCCCTCCGATCCTTTGGCGAAATAAATTTCTACAAATACAGGCTGGTACACAAATGAGCGAAATGAATAGCGAGAAATGGACCACCGAAATCAAACCCAAGTCTAGCCTGTTAAGCGTAGACTTCAAAGAACTTTGGCAGTACCGCGACCTTTACAGAATGTTCGTAAAGCGCGACATTGTGACTTGGTACAAGCAGACCATCCTTGGCCCCCTCTGGTTTTTTATTCAGCCCATCATGACAACCATTATGTTCATGGTGGTATTCGGCGGTATCGCAAAAATCAGTACCGACGGTTTGCCACAGCCCCTGTTTTACCTTGCAGGCATTTGCCTTTGGCAGTACTTTGCAGAATCCCTGAGCCAGACCAGCAAAACCTTCATCGACAACGCCAACGTTTTCGGCAAGGTCTACTTTCCCCGCCTGGTGGTGCCTATGGCCACCGTCACCAGCAACCTTGTGCGCCTGGCAATTCAAATGGGCCTATTCCTGATTGTATCCGCCTACTACATGATTTTTACCAGTGCACCGGTGCACCCCAACATTTACGCCCTTTTGACCCCAGTACTTATTTTGATTCTAGCAGGTCTCGCCCTTGGTTTCGGCATCCTCTTCAGCAGCCTTACCACCAAGTACCGCGACCTTACATTCCTCCTCAGCTTTATTGTGCAGCTGTGGATGTACGCCACCCCCGTCATCTACCCCATGAGCACCATTACCGACCCCCGCCTCAAAATGCTGATGCAGGCCAACCCCCTCTCCAGTATCATGGAAACATTCAAGTTCGGCATGCTGGGCGTCGGCGAATTCAGTTGGTGTGCACTAGGCTACAGCGCTGCCTTCGCCGCAATTCTACTGGCATTGGGCATTATTGTATTCAATAGGATTCAGAAGACCTTTATGGATACGGTGTAGTTTAGTTACACAGACAAAACACAAGGTTCATTATAGCCTGGAATCAAAGAATCGTGCGTAATGAACTTAAAGCCTTCGACTTTAGCTTGAGCAAGCATAATTCGATCAAACGGATCCTTATGGGGAAGCACAT
Organism: Fibrobacter sp.; assembly: GCA_024399065.1. Classification (NCBI taxonomy): domain Bacteria; kingdom Pseudomonadati; phylum Fibrobacterota; class Fibrobacteria; order Fibrobacterales; family Fibrobacteraceae; genus Fibrobacter; species Fibrobacter sp. The sequence continues at coordinate 92,982 of JAKSIB010000002.1, forward strand.
TCGGTGAACGCCGCAAGGTTTCCAAAGATTCAACATGTTTGTTCTCTACAGGCAAACCAAACAAGCCCATTTCCGAACACTTCTCTGCATATTCTTTTCCCGATACAAGCATGAGTCCAGGATTTCGTTCATGTTTTATGGCAACTTCCCATACAGATGCTGTACTAAAAAAGAACTGATGTGCAGGATTTTGCAACATCGCACGTACTGACGAGGGCAATTTTTCGCTATCCACTAATGCCCATAGAATTACGTGAGTATCAAGAAGGTATCGCATTAAGCCCCCTCGAACAACTTCGCAATTTCATCATTATCGGAATCAATATCGTAGCCATCAGCCACCAACTTTTGATTCCGACAAATCCCGATTTTACAAACTGTACGAGGAGATTCACTTGATTTCAAGTGCAAACGATCTAAAATTTCGATAAAGAAAGCCAAGTCCGCATCAGACATGACACCGACCTTCTGAATGACTTGTTCTTTTAACGAAGACATAGTTTCAATATACATATTCATTTTCCTTTCCGTTTTACAGGCGTGAATAAAAAACGGATTCACCTTGATTAGACTGCACAAACACACACTAGTTTTATAAAATTGACAAGACTCTCGCGTAACAATCCACCAAAACCTTCTCGATCAGCTCGTGATAGACTTCAGGGTATTCAATGTCGTCTATCGTTGTCACGCGCTTTCCCGCATCTTTGGATGAAGCGCCACAATGGAACATCTTTTCATGGTCTGTTTTGTAATCCAACACAATATAGCGATCATGGAATATACCGCCTGCAGGCCTCCGCTCAATATCCACATCAGGCCTAGCAGCCTTGAAGTCGTCAATCATCGTTTGAGTTAAAGCGCAGCCATTCCGCTGGTCGCTAAAAATCGTCACATTCACATTCTGAGCAACACCTCGCAATAAATCCAGTGTTTTTACGCCAACAAAATCATCAAACAAGAAAATCGACTTCTGAGCCATGCCATAAATCTGCGTGTAAGCGACATCAGCCTCTAGTTTTTGCCCATTCAGAATCAAGTGGTGCTTGTAAGTAGATGGATCGTGAAAAAACTCCATGACCTTGCCCAAAGAATCTTGGGTTTCATTCTTGAAAACGCTAAAATCAGAGCGAATTTCGGCGATTTCATGAGAGTGTTGAGTGGTCTTACTTTGAGCGACAGCCAAAGGACCTTTTAAGACCGACATGAGCATGTAAATACCTTGTTCGGTAAACGCGTAAGGCAAGTAGCGTAAACCACCCCAACTTGAGGTCGTTTTTTCCAACCTCAAGTTCAAAGAGAGAACTTCCTCTTTTGTGAGCTGAAATCTGAAATCATCATCAAAACGTTCAATATTGGCTTTAACCTGTTCATTAAAACGCTTGGTACTATACCCATAAATTTCCGCCAGATCGGCATCTAGCATCACCTTTACACCGCGAATAGTGTAAACCTTGTTCTTCAAGAACCTCTACGCATGCTGCCGAGGGGCCGATTCCCCTCAGAGGTCCTGCGGAAATGCGATTGCACGTTCCAGCGACACATGGCAGAGAGTTAATCACCTCTCCAATTTCAGCTAAGAGGATTAATTCTCACGACAACAAAGATACACAAACGTTCACAACTTATCAAGATTTTTTTTACGTTCCCCGGCAAGCCGGGGCGGGCTCTCGCGTTATAAAATTTTCGCTATCATCTAACCAAAACATCTTACGCGAAAATTTTTCCGTTCAGCCTCGCTTCGCGAGTCCGAATGGCTTCGCCACTTCGATCCCTAACGCAAATTACACAAAAGCCCATCTCAATCAGCGTCAAAATCACGGGCAAACGATTCCAGTGTTTTCAGATTTATTTTAGGAAAGCTTACATCTTTAAGTTCTCTAAAATGTGAATCGTCAGAAACAATGTAATCAGCTTGACACGCAAAGGCGCAGTCCACAAACTTATTGTCGTCAGGGTCCTTCTTTATTAGCCGCAACCTGAAGAACGGATCTTTTCGAACAACATTAGAAGAAAACTGAACAGTTCTCATAAACATTGTTGCAACAATGTCTGCAGCCTTCTGACGAAAGATTTCTTCATATTCCAATAGGATTTCTGTTGAAACGCAAAGTACATATTCTTCGTTCAGAAATTTCTTCCACAAAAAATGGTAGGGAGACTTACTACCAAGCATCTGCAGCATGGCATTCGTATCAATAACAATCTTTCGCATGACTACCCCCGATAAGGAGTACGAAGATGTTCTGATTTCAGCTGTTCCAGTTTTTCCTGGCCGAAAGATCCGTCTTCCCAACGCTTATCAAGCTCTTGTTCAAGACGTTCTGCATAAAAATTTTTAAGAAGTTTTGTCAACGCAACCAACTCTTCTTCACTAGTAACGCTAGCGAAGGACTCAACTACCAGCATTTGAGCCGGATTCAGAGAAGCCAAAGTCAGTTCGTCAGTCATAAAAACTCCCGTTTGCTCTTGGCTAATATAGATATTATTCTGCATTTGTTGCATAGTAATTTTCCTTTCCGTTTTACAGGCGTGAACAAAAACGGCTTTACTTCAGCTAGACTGCACAAATATACACTAGTTTTGTAAAATTGACAAGACTCTTGCATAACAAAAATTAATCCCTAACGAAGAATTCTTAAAGGATGCCACCAGTTTTTGACAATTTGCACATTCACACTTAGCCAATATTCTACAACAAAAAATTGTCACTTACGGCATTTTTTTGTTACACCATGTACACAATTATAAATCCTAATTTCTATTGAAATTTATAACCAGATTTTCCCAGCGTGGTTCAAGGTCAAAAATTTTGACCTTGATAAGGAACGTGAAAACTTGAAATCCATTTTTTGGACATCAAGTTGCAAAAACGCATCTCTAGCCACCAACTTGAAATCACATTTTGTGATTTCAAGGAACGAAATTTTTGTTCATTCAACAACAGCAAAAATAGCGTTCTCCCCAAAAAACTTGAAGCCGTTTTTTTTTCGACCTCAAGTTCAAAGTAACAAGGAGAACTAATTCTTGAGGTGCAATTTTTGCACCTCAAACTAAACTAAATCACCCAACACTCCCTCGATCAGCTGGTGATAGACTTCAGGGTATTCAATGTCGTCTATCGTTGTTACGCGCTTTCCAGCGTCCTTACTTGACGCACCACAGTGGAACATTTTCTCGTCATCCAGCCCATAATCCAGCACGATGTAACGATCGTGAAATATACCGCCTGCAGGCCTCCGCTCAATATCCACATCAGGCCTAGCAGCCTTAAAGTCGTCAATCATCGTTTGAGTTAAAGCGCAGCCATTCCGCTGGTCGCTAAAAATCGTCACATTCACATTCTGAGCAACACCTCGCAATAAATCCAGTGTTTTTACGCCAACAAAATCATCAAACAAGAAAATCGACTTCTGAGCCATGCCATAAATCTGCGTGTAAGCGACATCAGCCTCTAGTTTTTGCCCATTCAGAATCAAGTGGTGCTTGTAAGTAGATGGGTCGTGGAAAAACTCCATGACCTTGCCCAAGGATTCCTGAGTTTTCAGAGACTCCACCTCCAAACGAGCCACATCCGTGCGAATTTCGGCTATTTCGTGGGAATGTTGAGCCGTGAGGGTTGCTATTTGAACACAGTTGGAACAACCTAGCAACTGCTGATTTTCAGAGGCAATAAAGTCCTTCATTTCTTTGAAAAGACGGACAATGGCAATACTCTGTTTTATAGCCAAATCACCCTTAAGAACGGTCATCAACATGTAAATACCTTGTTCTGTAAAGGCATAAGGTAAATAGACTCGCCCACCTTTCACCCCTTTGACCTGCATCGAGGTGCAATTTTTGCACCTCGATAATTCAGCAATTTCGTCCATAGTCAACTGAAATCGGAAAATCTCGGGAAAACGCTCTATATTATTCTTAACCTGCCTATTGAAATCCTTGGTACTATACCCATAAATTTCCGCCAAATCGGCGTCAAGCATCACCTTTACGCCGCGGATGGTGTAAACCTTGCTCTTCAGCAAATTCTCGTCAATGAGGGCAATTTCTTTCCCCGTAACAGGGGCTTCTTTCTTCTTCATAACAAACCTTCTGCAATACAAGCAAAAAAATCACAGAATATATCAATAGTGGCGCATTCTAGGCCGTGACAAGCCAAACCAGCGCAAGGTTCATCACAAAGATATACAAACGTTCACAACTTATCAAGATTTTTTTTACGTTCCCCGGCAAGCCGGGGCGGGCTCTCGCGTTATAAAATTTTCGCAAACATCTAGCCAGAACATCTTACACGAAAATTTTTCCGTTCAGCCTCGCTTCGCGAGTCCGAATGGCTTCGCCACATCGATCCCTAACGCAATTTCAACACTCCCTCGATCAGCTGGTGATAGACTTCAGGGTATTCAATGTCGTCTATCGTTGTTACGCGCTTTCCAGCGTCCTTACTTGACGCACCACAGTGGAACATTTTCTCGTCATCCAGCCCATAATCCAGCACGATGTAACGATCGTGAAATATACCGCCTGCAGGCCTCCGCTCAATATCCACATCAGGCCTAGCAGCCTTAAAGTCGTCAATCATCGTTTGAGTTAAAGCGCAGCCATTCCGCTGGTCGCTAAAAATCGTCACATTCACATTCTGAGCAACACCTCGCAATAAATCCAGTGTTTTTACGCCAACAAAATCATCAAACAAGAAAATCGACTTCTGAGCCATGCCATAAATCTGCGTGTAAGCGACATCAGCCTCTAGTTTTTGCCCATTCAGAATCAAGTGGTGCTTGTAAGTAGATGGGTCGTGGAAAAACTCCATGACCTTGCCCAAGGATTCCTGAGTTTTCAGAGACTCCACCTCCAAACGAGCCACATCCGTGCGAACTTCGGCAATTTCTTTCGCGTTTTGGGCCATAAGAGTTGCTATTTGAACACAATTAGAACAACCGAGTAACTGCTGGTTCTCTGAGGCTATGTAGTCCTTCATGTCTTTGAAAAGACGGATTATTGCTTTACTTTGCAGCGTTGCAAGACCACCTCTAAGAACCGTCATGAGCATGTAAATACCCTGCTCGGTAAAGACAAAAGGAAGTTTTCTTGTTCCGCCCCGTCCAGTTTTTGATGTCAAATTTTTTGACATCAAACGTTTGAATTCATCATCCGTAAGTTGGAATCTAAAATCATCGTCAAATTTGTCGATGTTTAATTTCACCTGCTGATTAAAAGCTCTCGTCTCATACCCGTAAATTTCCGCCAGATCGGCGTCAAGCATCACCTTTACACCGCGAATGGTATAAACCTTGTTCTTCAGGAGATTTTCATCAATAAGGACTATTTCTTTCGTTTTCTCGGCAACATTGGCCGGAACAGCACTACTCCCCGCAACAGGGGCTTCTTTCTTCTTCATAACATATCCTTTCCGTTTTACAGGCGTGAACAAAAACGGATTTACTTCGGTTAGACTGCACAAATATACACCAGTTTTACGGGTTTGACAAGACACTTACAATAAATTTTTTCACTCTTCCGCAAATCCCCATTCCCGCCTCCCCCGACCAGACTTGGGCTCCATATTTTTTACTACATTCCCGAACATGGCTACCGCAATTGAATTCGAGAACATCAGCAAACAGTACCGCCTGGGCTTGGTAAGCACAGGCACCCTGAGCCACGACCTCAATCGATTCTGGCAGACCAAGATCTTGCGCCGCGAGGACCCCTACCTCAAAGTGGGCGAAACCAACGACCGCGCAAGCAAAGGTTCCAGCGACTACGTGTGGGCCCTGAAGGACATCAACTTCAAGGTGGAACAGGGCGACGTCGTGGGCATCATCGGCCGCAACGGCGCAGGCAAAAGCACGCTCCTCAAGCTGCTCTCCCGCGTGACCGCCCCCACCACGGGCATCATCCGCGCCAAGGGCCGCATCGCAAGCCTGCTGGAAGTGGGCACCGGCTTCCACCCCGAAATGACCGGCCGCGAGAACATCTACATGAACGGTGCCATCATGGGCATGACCCGCGCCGAAATCTCCCGCAAGCTAGACGAGATCGTAGACTTCAGCGGCTGCGAACGCTACCTCGACACCCCCGTCAAGCGCTACTCCAGCGGCATGACCGTCCGCCTGGGCTTCGCCATCGCCGCCCACCTGGAACCCGAAATCCTCGTAGTGGACGAAGTGCTTGCCGTAGGCGACGCCGAATTCCAGAAGAAAGCCATCGGCAAGATGCAGGACGTAAGCAAAGGCGAAGGCCGGACCGTACTGTTTGTAAGCCATAATATGGGTGCCGTCAGGAATTTGTGCAAGACGGGGATTGTGCTGAACCAAGGACAAGTTGCATTCAGCGGAAGTGCGGAAGAAGCAATTGGGTTTTATACAAGTAACAATATTACCGATTTCTCGCAACACAAGAGAATAGACAATTCAATGCGAGAAAAAGGACATACTGGCGAAATAACCATTGAGGAAGCTTGTTTACTCAACAATGCTAGAGAAATCGGAACAGACGAACCGATTGAAATAGAATTAACCCTTCAAAAGCATTTCGGCAATGCAACCAAGTGCAAGTACTCCGTAAATATTTTTGACGATTCCGATACAAGAATTCTTGGTTACGTAACAAACGATGTTTCCATCCCTCAACACACAAACACATTCAAGGTTCATTTAACTCTAACAAACCATTCTCTAACACAAAGAAAGTACAAAATAAGCCTGAATGTAGGATACAAAGACTTTGGAGCAAATGTTCAAAATTTTGATGTCATCAATCGTGGAGTGCTAACTTTTGAAATTAAATATATTCAGAAAAAAAACAATATAGAATACTCCTGCTGGGACAGAAATTGGGGAGCAATCCTCCATCAAGGTCAGAATATAAAAGCTGAGATAATATAATGTCGTTGAGAGAATATCTAAGAAGCAACCGCTTTATAGCGTTTCTTTACTGGCTACCCGTTCATATTCTTATTCTGTTTTCAAAAATTCTTCCCCTGCAAAATAAAATAGTTTTTTCAAATTTCTCTGGAAAAGGCTTTGCAGATGACCCAAAATACATATTATTACAAATTGCTAGGCAAAACCCAAAGATAAAATTGGTTTGGCTACTAAATGACATTAACCAACATCTACCACCAACGGTAAAAAAAGTAAAATACGGGACTCCGTGGGCCACCTACCATTACACAACTGCAAAAATATGGATAGATAACGTAAAGAACAATCCAAAGCCCACTAAAAGAAAAAAACAGTTCTATCTACAAACATGGCACGGTTCATTCGCGAATAAAACGGTCGAAAAAGATGCCGAGCCGTATTTGGACAAAAACTACATTGAAGTTTCTCAAAAAGACAGCCAAATTATTGACTTAATGTATTCAAACAATGATTTTAAAATCAATTTATTTAAAAACTCTTTTTGGTATAATGGTCCAGTCATCAAATCGGACTCTCCTCAATTAGCTACTCTACTCAATCCTCCACCACGTTTAAAAACAAATATTTGTTCGTCGTACCAAATTGACGACAACAAAAAAATTCTTCTTTATGCTCCAACTTTTCGAAAAAACTTTAATGTAGACATATATAAATGGGACTTTAAAGCGGTATTAAATACTCTTGAAAAAAAATTTGGCGAGCAATTCGTACTGTTTTTTCGGTTACATCCAAACATTTCAAATCTTGTAAATTGCGGTATTTTTAACCAAAACATCATTAATGTAACATCATACCCGGACATGGACGAACTTATGGCCATTTCGGACATCATGATTACAGACTTTTCTGGAGTCGCATACGATATGGCTCTAGCAAAAAAGCCCGTATTCTTATTTGCTAAAGATTACGAAGATTACATAAAAAATGATCGTCCTCAATATTTCGAACAAAAAGATTTACCGTTTTCCTTTGCAAAAACAGAAGATGAATTAAAAGAACACATTCTGAACTTTCAAGAAAGCGCATACCAAGAAAAGACTTTGGACTTTTTCAATAAAATTGGCATGCAAGAATCTGGCAATGGAGCTGAAAATATTGCAAACATTGTTTTGGAGCAAATCACCAAATGAAAAAAGTTTTTACAGTTGGAGTTTTTGATATTCTTCATATTGGTCATTTCTACCTATTCAAAAAAGCCCGTGAACTAGGCGATTTTCTCACAGTTGCAGTACAGGAATCTGAATTCATCAAGGAACATAAACCTAATGCGCAAATGGTTTATTCCACCGATGAACGGATATTTATGGTACAATCAATCCGATTTGTCAATGAGGTTGTTTCATACAGCAATGTAGACGACATCATTGACAAAATTGATTTTGATGTTTTCGCAATAGGCCCTGATCAAAATCACGAAGGATTTCAAAAGGCCATAAGTTGGTGCAAAGAAAACAACAAACAAGTTGTATTATTACCTCGGACAGAAGGGATTTCGTCCAGTGCATTACGAAACTATCTTAAAGACAAGTAAAATCATTGGCGTTCTCGCAACGATAATTTTATTGGTCATACTGAATTTATTTTTATCTCCAGTAGATAAAAACAAATATTCACACATACCTGAACGGGACCTTCCTCAAAAAAAGTATGTTGGTCACGCAAGATTCCTAAGCGATTCACTAAAAAACAATTCAATCGCACTATATGATTATCTTGTAAAAAAAGGCATAAAAGTCATAGAAACAGACATAATCTTTTCTAAAGACAATGTTCCAATACTATCACACGACAATGAGCTTTTCCCAAACTTCAAAATCAAAGAAAATATAGCTTGCGACAGAAATGGTAAACTTTTGGATACATGGGGGGGGGGGGTGGCAACATTATTCGATTTAATTGATTTTGCCAAAGAGAACGATATTTTTCTCCAATTAGATCTTGAAAAAAACATCCTTTCAAACGAACAAATTCATATACTCTACAAATCAATAGAAAATGCAAAAATGCTAAATCAAGTGATTTGGGAAATCAACGACGAAAACTTTGAAAATTTTTCGGCATTAAGCAAAGAACTCATTTATCAATTTGACAACGCGTGGAATTACAACAGGCTACACAACCTAAAACGCCACCAAAAAAAGGCAAAAGCAATTTACCTATCACAATATTTTCAGCAACTTCCTCCAGATACTTCTTTTAAAGACTTTTTCAAGCAAGCTCACACCAACGGATTTCTAGTCAAAGTATGCTGCATCAGCGATTCCAATGCTGCAAGTAAATTGTGGGATGATGGAGTTGACCTGATAGTAATCGATAAATTGATTAAAGGACCTTGAGAACATTCCTCCATCAATTTTCAGTTAGTCATCAGACGATTCTTTCAAACAACCAACACAATCTTCAGGCGTCGAATCAAGAACATCCTTTATTGCACCCATAAGTTCCTTTCTGTCACACAAAAGCTCGCCTTTTGAAATTTGTGAATTTCCTAATTTGCAAGCATCTTGTAATTTACCTTCATCAATAACGTACTCGTATCCGTGAACATCACATGTTTTACAAGCATTCACCCGTTTAAGGATTCCCATAGCAATTCTACGTAAATTTTCTTGATCCTCAAGCATGTGTTTTGCAAAACCCATCTTAAACCTCCTCTTTGAAAAAAAATCAGTATCTCTCCTACAATCTATAATAAACAAAAAGCTACGTCAAGTCGCCCCCCCCCACACACAAAACGCTCAAAAAAAATGGACGCTAAAGGCATTTTTGTCTGTAACAAACCAACATCATTGCCTCTCCCCAAAACAATAATCTATATTGTTTACTATGACACCCAGCGAACTCCAAAAGATTATTGAATGCGGCGAAACCAGTAAAGTCCAATTCAAACAAGAATTCACTAGTCAAAAGCAAATCGCATCAGAAATGATCGCCTTTGCCAATTCAAAAGGTGGAATAATCATCTTCGGAGTAAAAGATAAGACAGGAATAGTCACTGGATTATCAGCAAAAAAAGTTCAGCAAGCCTCCATCGATTTAGGTAATGCAGCTACTAAACAAGTTAGACCTGCAATATATCTAACAACTGAAGTCGTCGAAGTTAAAAAAAAGTCCTACGTTCTTGTAGCCCACATCAATGAGGGCGTGAATAAGCCCTACAAGGACCTTAACGGGACAATGTGGGTAAAACAAGCTGCAGACAAACGCAAGCTAACCGAGAACTGCGAGATACTATCTCTTTTCCAAGATTCCCAAATGTACAAACCCGAAACTGCAGCCGTTCCGGGAACATCCATCAAGGACTTCGAAACCACCCACATCAATGATTTTTTTCAAAAAGTCTACGGAAATGACAAAGAGGATTTCGGCAAGCCTCATAAAAGTATCTTAACAAGCCTCTGCGCAATGAGAGAGTCCGGGGAGGCAACCCAGGCCGGACTATTATTTTTTGGACGCAACCCGCAAAAATATCTAAAGACCTTTAAAATAAAAGCTGTTGCCTTTTACGGAAATGACATTGGCGATACCGAATATCAGGACAGCAGAGACATCGAAGGAACAATCCCCTTCATGTACAAAGAAGCCCTTGCATTTTTAAAGGCGAATTTAAAGCACAAACAAAAAGGACAGAGCTTCAACTCCACCGGCATCCTTGAAATTTCAGAAATTGCTCTAGAAGAAATTTTGCAAAATGCGCTGGTGCACATTGATCTACTACAACCATCCTCGATAAAAATATTAGTCTTCAAGAATCGTGTAGAAATCATCAACCCTGGTTCTCTTTACAACGGGCTTACCATTGATGCGATAAAAATGGGCGTTTCTAGCGCTCGTAACCCCACCATAGCCAATCTCTGCTCTAAGGTCCTTGTTTACAGAGGACTCGGTTCTGGCATTATACGAGCAACCAAAGAGTGTTCCAATATTGATTTTGTCAACGAGCCCGATGCATCGCAATTTAAAGTTATCATTTGGCGGACCGACGATAAACCGACGATAAATGATATCGAGAGCATGATCATCGATTTTCTAAAGCAAAACGGGACTTCAACATCAAAAGACATTGCGCGCCACATCGGAAAGAAAATCACACAAACAAAGACCTACCTGCAGCGTCTAAAAGAAGCTGGATTTATCAGCTTCATGGGTGAAAACAAAAACAGAACCTACTCTCTAAAGCGATAAAATGGATAATCCCCTAATTTCCGTCATTGTTCCGATTTACAAGGTTGAGCCATATCTTAGACAATGCTTAGATAGCATTGTCAACCAGACATATACAAACCTGGAAATCATTCTTGTTGACGACGGAAGCCCTGATGGTTGTCCAGCAATTTGCGATGAGTACGCAGTAAATGACAACCGCATTATTGTGATTCACAAAGAGAATGGTGGGTTATCGGACGCAAGGAATGCCGGGTTGGACATTTGCAAAGGGGAATACATTTCTTTTGTGGATAGCGATGATTCCATAGAAAATATTTATTTTGAGACATTAATAAAAACTGCCCTAGAACTCAATTCAGACCTAGTCATAGGCAACAATAATACATCAACGGATAAAAATAGCCCATTAAAAATCGTTTCTTTTTTTGATTCTTTAACAGAAGAATTTGGGCCAAACCGGCTTGCATTTATCGCTTCATGGGGAAAACTATACCATCACAGTTTATTCAATGAGATAAGATTTCCTTTAGGAAAAACTCACGAAGATACCTTCACAACATATTTGCTAAATTACAAGGCAAAGAAAATCGTTTTCATCAACAAGACTTTATACCATTACATTAGAAGAACAGACAGTATTACGGGAAAGGGACCAACCCTAGATCTTTTAGATGCATGTGAGCAAAGATTTCTTTTCATTCAAAAATTAGGGGATAATCGAATCACGCACTTAATGTTCATCCAATTATGTTGGCAATGTCTAGATTTTTATACAACCTATAAAAATATGGACAATAAAAAAGCTATCGCCGCATTCAAAAAATATAGACAAGTTCTTAAATACCGAGAATTAGATTTAAAACTTTCTATCATCCTTAAACTGTTCTTATTGATTACAGCAATCCATCCCTACATATATTATCTTTACAAAAAGTACAGCCCTTTAAAAACATCAATTAAATTATGACGCCAAAAATTATTCATTACTGCTGGTTCGGCAAAAAGCCCTTACCTGAACTAGCTCTAAAGTGCATTGCTTCTTGGAAAAAATTTCTACCCGACTTTGAAATAAAAGAATGGAATGAAGATAATTTTGATATAAATCTTTTTCCGTATGTCGCTCAAGCTTATAAATGCAAAAAATATGCATTTGTTAGCGATGTTGCCAGATTTTGGATTCTCTACAATTATGGAGGGATTTATTTCGATACTGACGTTGAAGTTATCAAGCCTTTAGACTCAATATTCGAGCAATCTCCTTATATGGGTGTTGAAACGGATTTAAAACTTTCCGATGAAAAATCCATAAAGAATTCTGTCAACCCAGGCATCGGAATCGCCGCACCAAAGGGACATCCCTTTTACAAGGAAATGCTTGATTTATACAGTCAACTATCCTTTGAAGAGAACAAAAAAGATTACGCACTAAAAACAGTAACCCAATACACATCCGAAAAGCTTCTTGAACACGGCTGGGTTCCTGAAATAGGAATCACCACCAAAGTTGACGACATCACCATTTTTCCAAAAGATTACTTTTGTCCATTCTCATGGAAAACAATGAAAATGGAGGTTACCGATTCAACTTATACAATGCATCATTACGCTAGTTCCTGGCTAACTCCTAAACAGAGACTAATTAACAAGAATAAATACGTATCTCTTTTCTTTTGGCTTATAAAAAGGGATCCTATTTCCAATTTTAAGGGGCTTATTCGAGTTATTAAAGAGCGTAGAATCTGGTAAAAAATGATCCCCAAGATTATTCATTACTGTTGGCTCAGCAACGACCCTTTACCTAAAGGCGTTTTGAAGTGTATTGATAGCTGGGAAAAGAACATGCCTGATTATAAAGTCAAGCGATGGTCAACAGAAAACTTCGACATTTCTTCGGTGAAAATTGTCAAAGAAGCTGTAGAACAAAAAAAATGGGCATTCGCAACAGATTACATCCGACTATACGCCTTATATAATGAAGGTGGAATATACCTTGATTCAGATGTTCTTATTCACAAGAATTTAGAACCGCTGTTCATAGCAGACTTCATTTCGGCAATAGAGTTTAATCCCGCCGATATTCAAGCTTATTTAAACAACATTGATGAAAACCATCAGCGCTTAACAAATTCCAAATCAGTACCAGGGTGTGGTATTCAAGCTGCATTTGCAGCAAGTACACCGAAACACTTATTTATCAAAGAATGTTTGGACAAATACAAGACTTTATCTCTTAAAGACATTCTTGACAATAATTTGCTTGCTCCAGTAATACAAGCTCAATGCGCAGAAAAATTTGGATTCCGATACATCAATGAAAAACAAAATCTAAAAGAAAATATTGTCTTATATCCAACAACTACAATCGGACAAAATGCCTACGAAATCAAAGGCCGTTTTGCAACTCATTGTTGCGCAGGCAGTTGGGAAAACAGTCCTCTGAAGCATAAGGCGATAAACCTACTGAACAACAGATTCCATATGCTACCTTATCTATATAAATTAAAACATCTTTTTATCAAGAACGATAAATAAGTTCCAAAAGTTCATAGCACTTTCTAATATCAAAACGGTCGTTATCTACATGACAATCGACGTTTTCAACCCGAGTATTCTTCTTTACAAGTTCAGCCGCCCAAGGCTGAACTTCTTTTATGGGAAGCTTTTTCACCCTAGAGGATATCGCAACTTCATTAGGAACGGCATCACTCACGATGCACTGTAGCCCATTATATTGAGCCTCCACAAGGGTCATGGGGAATGCTTCACGCACAGAAGGCAAAAGCAACACATCAAACGCACAATAAAAGGGAACAGTATCCTTCTGTAGACCAGCAAAGATTACTGAATCATCCAAGCTTTTTTCGTGTACCAATGTTTTCACATCATCTTGCAAAGGGCCATTCCCCACAAGAAGAAGTTTTGCCTTGAGATTTTTCTTCAATAATTCAGCAAACAGTTCTATAATAAAACGATGATTCTTCTCCGGAAAAAACCTTCCCACGTGTCCCACTACAAAATCATCTTCTGCAATTCCGTATTGCTCGCGAATTCGCTTACGCGCTACATCGTCAAACTTAAATCGTTCCGGATCAATGGCATTAGGGAGAATAGTCACCTTGCCATTTGCAACCGTGCACTTACTCCACCCATTTTCTGCGGCAGCCTGGCCGCAAGCAAGCCAATGGGTAGCGAACATTTTATTCGGGATTCGGAGCATTGCGCACAGCAGTTTCAGCAACGGATTCGCGGGATGATAAGCCTGGTGATGGTGAGCGATCCTTTTCGGAACCCTCGCCAGCCAAGCCAAGAACATCACATAGGCATTCAGGAACCAGTCCAAATGCGAGTGGACCACGTCGTAGTGACCATTCCTAAAAATACGGAAGATTGACCACAAATGTTTAATAGGGTGATGGACTTTATCAGGAATTTGGATGCAGTTTATTCCAGCCTCATTGAAGCGTTCCAAAATCTGTGGGTTCGGTTCATATTGATAAAGCAAATCAAAATGTATATCACTCATGCGCGAGCAGTAGTTCAGAACCACCTGCTCCGAGCCACCACCCACAATACCGTGGAGAACCTGACATACCTTGATTTGCTTGTTCATCAGTGCGAATATAACAAAACTTTTCTATGCCATCACAACCTATTGAACTTTCTCATTTCCTTATCCAAGAATGTATCCACATATTTGGCGTAGATTAAGGTCGTATCCAAGTTGCGGTGGCCCAGCAGCTTACTTGTCGCCGGCAGCGGAATTCCTAATGAAATACAAGTCGTAGCGAAAGTATGCCTAGCTAAGTGGCAGTGAAGATATTTTGGGAAACCCAGTTTCTTTGCCGCCTTGCGTAATCGACGATTGAAGGAACAATTATCAGCCACATGAAAGACCGGTTCTTCGCCCTTCAGTTTTGAAGGCAACAACAACCTAGCCTGCACAGGGATCGGAATATACACTTCTTCACCAGTCTTATGAGTCTGCTTGCGAATCTTCCAATCGTAGATTTCATTTGCAGAAAGCGAACATAAATCACTATAGCGCAGTCCCGTAAAGCAACTGAACAAAAATATGCGGGTACACTCCTGTTCCTTTTCAGTTAATTTGTTCCTGTTATCGGAGTAACTCAAATAAAGTTGCTTCAGTTCACGAGTTGTCAAAAAGCCACGACGAGTATAAACCCGACCAATCTTCACTCCCATAAAAGGATCATTCTCAATCAATCCTTCTTTTCTTAATCGATTCACAAAGATTCTAAAAACCGATAAAGCCTTCGTCACGGTCGCCGGTTTATTTCCCTTTTCTTGAAGATGAACCTTAAAATCACGAATTATTTTTTCTTCAATGGCATTGCACTCAAGATCAGGCATAAAATCACAAACCTTGCGCAAGTTCCACAGATACGTCCTAATGGTCGCCTCAGTCAGCTCACCTGGGTTATTTTTCAAACTTTCAATTGCAGCATCATAAAAAAGCATATAGCCTCCTAATACCTGGAACATTCCAGGGTCGCGCAAACATTGAAAAATACAAGATTTATTTCAACTCATTTTCGTTTAAAAATACTGCAGAATACGTGAAGTTGCAGCAGGCATACGTTTCTGAAGCAGTTGCTATCGGTAACTGGCAGATTATCGGTTATAAGGGCCCGGGCGAACAGAGCTCTTCTATCGCTTCTGCAACTACAAACTTTGAATATAGCGATGGTGGTTCCTATTCTGCAAAGAGCACTGCTGAATTGGGCGAAACAGCCGTCAAGGGCTTTGCTGTAAAAAACAAGACTAAGCTCAATGATTGCGATTCTGCAGCTGACAACTGGAAAGTTGAAGTCAAGAAGGCAGGTTCCTCTGAAGGTGATGCTGAATTTACCGCAACTGTCGCCACGGTTTGCAACGATTTGACTCCGAATTTCGACAAGATCGGTAAGTAATCAACACTGTTGAATATGGAAAAAAAGAGATCCCCCTTACGGGGACCTCTTTTTTTATGTCAAAACATTTCTGCTTTGAATACAATTCTCAATCATATCAATCAATTCCGTATAAGAATTTAAAGCAGAATCCTTGCGCAAAATTGAAAAGGAATTCAGAATTTTCTCTCTCAGTGTTGCATATTGTTTTTGCATTACAGAGGGTTTAATATCCAACTCCAAACTTAATGTTTCAAGATCGCTAGCCTTGATTTTGTCTATCTCATAATGGCTCCCGATTTTCATGGATGTCTTTCTTGTAAGGCTAGGATAGATCAAGGTGCAAACTGTGTCATATACAGGAGCCAACTTCACAAAGTTACCTTCGTAAAGCAGCGAATAGTTTTTACCGTGGGCATCACAGTTCCCGATTATAAGGTTAAACAAAACGTTAAGAATAAAAGATCTTGATTCTAAAAGCGGTATGGATGCAGCTCGGTTTATAAGTTGGTATACGTCTAAAACACCAGGACCTCCATCATTCTGGTATTTCCTGTCACTAAGTATTCCTAAGGCCTGGCACATATCCTCTTGGTGCATGCGTGTAATGGAGCGTCCAGAGGATTTTCTATCATAGCGTTCCACCAATAAATATATTTCTCCGTTAGTAGAACGAAATTCGACTTTCGGAACATCCAGTCCAACATTTTTGGCCAACGTCATGCAAACATATTCGTTTGCGGAAAGGGTGCTGAGTTCCCCTTTACCAGTCGGTTTAATGATGTGCGTCGAGGGCGCTCCATTTTGTGGCAAGAAAAATTGATTGTCGAAAAAAGCCAAAGGCAGTTTTTCCTGCGCTCCAGCAAGAGACAATCGTAAATCTTCATTAGCCTTAAGCAACGGTCTTACATCAATATTCCTTATATAGCCGGCAAGTGTATCTTCCGATACTTTTTTATAGTTCTCCGCTCCTATTTCATAAGCATCCTTCAAAATAGGTTCGGTATCTTCTGGCAGCACAGAAACCATGCCGGCGCATTCACCGCCTAGTTCCTGTAGCAGTTTCAATGTGCTGGATTCAGAAACATGCAGAAAGTCAGATATTCTACGCTTTACATCACCTTCCGGGAGAACTCCGGCGAAGAAAGGCAGGCACTCCTTCTGAGAAAACTCTTCCACCCGTAGCGGGAGTGATACGGACAAGGCCGGAAATTTCTTATCCACGTAGGATTGCGTATAGGAATAGACGACGCCTCGGTCGGCAGTTGAGGACAGTTTCCCTGCAAGGACATTACCGAAGAACACGTTCAGATTCACTTGTCATTTTCCTTTTCTACAAGATGAACGTTCAAGCCCATCATTTGGATAACATGAAGAACCTTGTTCAGCTGCAGGGTTTCCTTTCCGTTTTCTAGTTCAGAAAAAAAACGGATTCCGACACCACAGAACGCTGCGCACTCTGCCTGAGTCAAGTTCAATTGAGATCTTCTGGATTTAACCAGCGCGGAAATGTCTGAAACCTGAAGTATTCGCATAAATGGAAATATAATAATCCCGTACGGGATTATTGAGCCGTATTTTTCAAAAAATACTAAAAATTTTCCCGAACGGGATGATTTTTTGCAAATTTATAATTTGCAGTTCTTTGATCCGGATTCGCGACTTTTTTCGAAATGTTCTCGCTGCACGGGTCATAAATTCAAAAAAAATGCGATATCCTACGTGAAGTTGCAGCAGGCTTATATCTCTGAAGCTGTTGCTATTGGTAACTGGCAGATTATCGGTTATAAGGGCCCGGGTGACAACACTACCGGTAATGCAACTGGTGGCGCATCCTCTACAACAACAAACTTTACCTACGCAGACAAGGCAAGCGGTTACACCAATAATACCGTAGCTCTTAGCTCTGACGCTGTTGAAGGCTTTGCTGTGACAAGCAACGTAAAGTTGAACGATTGCACTGCTGCTAAGCATTGGTATGTCACTGTAGCAAAGAGCACCGGCTCTGAAGGTGAAGCTGCTTTTGAAGCCGTCACTGACTGTGCAGAATTGACTCCGAACTTCTCTAAGATTGGCAAGTAATAGCTTGACTGCTTAAAGCTTTAGAGGACCTCCCTTTGGGGAGGTCCTTTTTTCTTTGTATGGATTTGATCATTTAAACTTCCTTGCGTGTTCAAAGTCGTCTTGTACGGGTACGATCTCTCCACGAATAGTATACAGACTCAATTTGTCCATGTACAGACTTGCTTTGTGTTGCGTACAGAGCCGATTCTCCCGCGTTAAATGCCGTTTTGAATCCTATTCAGAGTAATTTCTCCCGCGCTAAATTCAACTTTGTTCCGTATCCAGAGTCTTTTCGCACGTGTGCAAAGTCGCTTTGTACTATATACAGAGCCAATTCGTACAACCTAAAACGGACTATGAATCGTATTCGGAGTCATTTTGTACGCGTGATAATCTATTTTGAACCCTATTCAGAGTGAAATTTCACGCGTACGAGCGCACTATGAACCCTATTCAAAGTGAATTCGTACGCGTTGGAGCGCGGTCTGAACACCATTGCCAGGGAATTTTCCATCCAAGTTGGAATAATTGGTGCCGGTAAAAAACACCCCCTAACGCAAAAACGACATGAAAAGGCAAACTTTTCGTCGGGAAAATCCGACGTTTCATCGGGGAAAATTGACGTTTCACTCCAAACAGCCTTTTCCCGTCAAAATCCCGTTTTGAACCCGGTTGCAAAAAATTCCGGAATTTGCTGTTCTCGTCAAAATTGATGTTGTAGTTTGCTGTTCAATGAGTCGGGAGCTGCCCGGCCAGATGAACAAACACAAAATCCTAAAGGAGGATAACAATATGACGAACGCAAATATCATCAACGTTCACAAGCTCACCAACGAAGGCTTCTACGGTTTCCACAAGAACGTAGTAGAGCAGGCCAGCAAGATCAACGCCAAGGAATTCCGCACCTTGCTTGATACATACACCTCTGCGGTTGAAAAGTTTGGAGGTTACATCAGTAGCATCGCCGAAGCCGAGGCAAAGAAGATTGCCGCAATCAACAGCTCCAAGCGCACAGAAGCATTCAGCGGATTCCGCAACTACGTAAAGTCCATTACCAAGCACCCCAATGCCGACATGGAAACGCTTGCAAACAATGTATGGAAGTTTGTTAAGGGCTACGTACGTGTTTCCCACGCAGACCGCGACAAGGTTACCGCCATGATCGACCTGACCATCGCCAATGTGTCGGAACTTGTGGCAAGCGAGACTTTTGCCGCGGTCTATGCGGGTAGCGATCTTGAACGGTGGTTCAATCTGCTGGACTCCGCAGAAAAGGAATATTTGGCCGCAGTCAAGAGCTGTGTGGAAGAACGCCGCATTCGTGAGCAGGAAAACAACAACCTGCTCCGCAATGAATGTACCGAGGCGTTCTACCTGCTGTTGAATTATGCAAAGTACCTGGCAACTTCCAAGGGGGACACCGATTGTTGTTGGCTCGTACGTGAAGTGGAACTGATGGCGGATACCCGCCGCAGCCTCTACAAGAGCCGCGACAAGCAGCGTGCCGAAAAGAAGGCTGCCAGCGAAAAAGAAAAAAACGCCGAACAGGCGAACGCGTCTACTGAAACCTCTTCCACCGCAACCTTAACCGCGGTGGGACAGAACAATGCAGCATGATAAAAACAAAAAAGGGCTCCCATACGGGGGCCCTCTTTTACATTTTTTTGCTGTTAGGCTACTTGCCGATATTGGAATAAGACGGAGTCAACGGAGCACAGTTATCAGAAGTCGGCAACACGGCAGTGAAAGTAGCTTCACCTGCGTTGGTGCTGGAAGCCTTAACCTTCATAGACCACTTCTGACCAATAGCGCAATCATTCAGCTTCACACGGCTTGCAGCCTGCCAAGCATCTTCGATGTCAGTGGTAGACAGAGCAACAGTGTTGTTGTCCCAGCTACGAGTTGCTTCGGTATAATCGAAATTGGTGGTCTTATCAGCCTGACCCGGAGTAGAGTAGCCAATAATCTTATAGTTACCAAGAACAGTGC
Organism: Fibrobacter sp.; assembly: GCA_024399065.1. NCBI lineage: Bacteria > Pseudomonadati > Fibrobacterota > Fibrobacteria > Fibrobacterales > Fibrobacteraceae > Fibrobacter > Fibrobacter sp. Next base: position 113,041 of record JAKSIB010000002.1, read on the forward strand.
CGGCTTCAGAGATATATGCCTGCTGCAACTTCACGTAGTAACAAGTTTTCCCTTCTAGCATACGCACTTTCAAAAAATCCTTAAAGATTTCAAAAATCTTTTAAAAACAACAAAGTTTTTCAAATTTTATTGACAACTTTCTGCATTTCTTTGAAAGTAAACCAAAGTTTACATGATTTTATTGACAGATTTAAAGTCTGATTTTAAATTTGTCATTAAATTGGAAGAAGACATGGTTTACGCACATCGGACAATTGAAAACAGTATCAAGAAAATCAGCCGCACTTTCCCTGTGGTATTGATTACAGGACCTCGACAAGTCGGTAAAACGACTGTTTTGAAGGAATGCGACAAGTCCAGGAAATATGTTTCCTTGGACGACGTGAACTTACGGTTGCTGGCAAAGGAGTCGCCCGAATTGTTCTTGGACCGATTTGCGCCCCCTGTATTAATTGACGAAATTCAATATGCTCCAGAGCTTTTGCCCTACATCAAAATCATTGCTGACGAAAGGCAGGAAGACGGTCTGTTCTGGCTTACCGGATCTCAACAATTCCAATTGATGCGCGGTGTAACGGAGTCGCTCGCCGGGAGAATAGGAATTGTAGAGCTCCAAGGATTTTCCATTGCGGAACGTACCGGAAATTTTAAAAAAGCCCCGTTTTCAACAACATCGCTCAAGGAACAAAAGTCACTCACCCTTACTGAATGTTACGACATGATTTGGCGAGGCTGTTACCCTAAAATGGTAACGCGCGAAGACATGGATTGGGATACATTCTACAAATCGTATGTAACAACCTACATTGAGCGCGATGTGCGTGACCTTGTTTCTATTGGCGACGAGATGCAATTTTACAAGTTCATCCGGGCAGCAGCAGCCCGTAGCGGACAAATGCTAGATTACACCGACATTTCAAAGGATGTTGGGGTTTCTGTGCCTACCGTTAAATCCTGGGTTTCCATCTTGAAAAATTCAGGCCTTGTATTTTTTCTCGAACCTTATTCCAAAAATATAACTAAGCGAACCGTGAAGACCCCCAAGCTTTATTTTTGGGATACCGGCCTAGTTTGTTACCTTACCGGCTGGCTATCTCCAGAAGCTGCGGAAGCGGGTGCCCAGAACAGCGCTTTGTTCGAGAACTTCGCCATTGCCGAAATTCTAAAAAGCTACATGCACAACGGCAAGCGTTGCTCAGCTTATTTCTATCGTGACCAACAAAAAAAAGAGATCGATTTAATCATCGATGAAAACGGAATTCTGTACCCGATAGAGTTCAAGAAGTCATCGTCGCCAAAGAAAGACGATACTAAAAATTTTTCTGTACTGGAATCACTTAATACAGGAAAGGGCGCGGTCGTGTGTCTGTCCTCAACTTACTTTCCGCTAACCGAAAATGTTGATGCGGTGCCGGTAAGCTACATTTAAACGTTACAAATAACGAAAATCAGAAATGTTCCAATTCGTTCCTTAATATCTCATAGAAATATGCTGTGCTTTGAAAATACAATCCAGTTGCGGCATTTAAGAGAGCTGCATAGCTTTTAGAATTATAAAGTAAATCCATGGCCTTTTCCTGAGGACAGCCGAAATCGGAAACAATCATTGGGATTGTTTCTGCAGCGATAGAATTAATCAGAAATTTTTGCTCTTGGTTACTCATGAACCCTCTTCAAAAATTCTAGAGCTCGTTCTGTACCAAAGTAGTATTGAAAAGTTACATGATGGAACTTCAACCGTTCCATCAAAACGTCTAGTGAAATAAAATTTTGCTGATAAAACTTTATCTGCAAACCAACCTTGTCGTCCGCAATAGGACCGTAGACAACGTCGTAGTCGTGTTGCCGTTTTTCGCTAGATTTATTGCGGTTCAGCAAAATGAATTCAGCCCATTCCTTAGAATAGCCTGAGAAAACCTTTACTTTCAGATTTTTCACATCCAGAATGTTTTCGGGACACTCAAATTCCAATATTTGCGCAGATCCGCCCAACAGAGCCGTTTTGTTAGCCGCCATTTGCTCAGCCTGATCTCTATCGGCGGTCAAATAAAAGCCCTGGCCGAAATCCTTGTTTTTGTGGGATTTTTGCAGATCGATAGCATCAAAGTCTATATTCGTGCCATGATAGAGCTTCATGCTACCGCCCCGCCATGGTTCTTGCAAAATTCGGCCAAAGACTCTACGGCATCCTCCATGGATTGTGTGTGAAGAATACCATAGTGCGCATTTAGATACGAAATGCCATCATGTTTTTTTGCGTACCTATACGCTTCAACGTCATTCATGCCATGCTGTTCCGCAAAATCAGAAAGCACCCAAACAATGAATTCAGCCCTGTTTTTGGAAAGTTCATCCATGCTCTCTAATATAACAAAGTTTATTGAGATCGTAGCGAAAAAATATTCTTCCTACGTGAAGTTGCAGCAGGCATACTTCTCTGAATCTCTTAAGGCGGGTGGTTGGACTATCATCGGTTATGCGGCTCCCGGCGTGAACGGTTTGACCACTAACTTTGCTTATGGTATGGGCGGTGGCATTGCCACCAATACGGCGACAGCTGTAACATCATCTACTGTTGGCTGGACTGCTCACAACTTGGCTAAATTGAACGAATGTACTGGCGCATCCAGAACTGGTTCAAATACCGAAGCCACAGGTAACTGGCAGGTTTCCATCCAAGCTGCAGAAGGCGCTCAGGATCTGACATTTGACGCCAAGGTTAATGGCGGTGCAGACTGTCTGGCCTTGACTCCGACTTTCGAAAACATCGGTAAGTAATTCAGCCTAACCACAAATGTAAAAAAGGGCTCCCAAACGGGAGTCCTTTTTTAGTGTCTTTTGTCAGCGACGAATTACTGAACTGCAGCGGTGCTAACAGTGCAGTTTTCACCCGGAGTGCTAATTGCAGTGAAGTTTGCTGTCAAAGGAGCGGCGTCGGCAGTAAGGCAAGCAGCATACTTGATTTGGCCTCCCTTATCACCATTATTAACAACAACATCCCAGAAGCAACCATCTGTAGCGCAGTCATTGAGTGCAACCTTATTCTGAGCCTGCCAGCCAATGTTATTACTCAAAGATGTCAGTTCAACGGTGGCATCTTCAGTGATGCCGCCCTTGTAGCTGAAATTATTGGAAGCCGGAATGGTATAGCCAATCAGCTTCCAACCACCCGCTGCGTTACGTTCTGCAGCATAAGCATCCTGCAACTTCACGTAGGTACCAGCAGCGGGACCAACTTCAGATGCCTTGGACTTAGCGATCATACCGAACAGCTTAGGAACTGCGACGGCTGCGAGGATGCCCATGATAACGATCACGACCATCAATTCAATAAGGGTAAAACCTTGCTTCTTCATAGTGTACTCCTTGTTATATGTTACACACTTGTTTGAGACTGGCACCGAGGAGCGTTAGTGTTCCGAAGTGTTTCCTCTCGTTTACGTAAATAAATATATCTCTTTTCTGACCAATGTCAATAGTTTTGTCAAAGTTTTGTCACAGTTGTGTCACAGTTGTGTCATGAAAGTGACGGTTATCACAAAATTCTTGGCTTTTGATCCAAAAGAGGCACATTTTTACGCGTTTTGGATGGTTCAATTATAGATAATTTTTTACAAAGTAAAGGCATCAGACCCAAAATTCTTACTTTTTTATTATTCCAATGTGGAGTATATCACAGAAATCAGTCCAAAAGCCACTTCCAACACGGCAAAACCTCTATTTCACCGTAGGAATCCCTCAGGCTGCATTCTTCACCATATGTAACAACCACACGCCGCCTGCATGGCAGAACCTTTGGGAGTTTCGACAACGCCGAAACCTCCCTTTCAAACGTTGTCTCATCTCCGCCAATGGCAAAGGATACCTGTACGGCCAATTCATCTTCCGGAACGTAAAAATCAACCTCGTAGGCGGCTCCGTAAAAGAAAACTCTTTCGTTATCCAGATCGTGACCATACCTACGAAACAGACTCAAAGCAACCATATTTTCTAGCAGCGTGGTCGTCGGATCCACCAACAATAGGCTCAGAATTCCATTATCAACAAAGTAATACTTCGGTTTAGTTTCCTTATCCACAAGTTTGCCGGTATAGTTTCTGAGAGGAAGCAACAACCAAGAATCAGAACAGGCGCCGATGAACGAGATAATGGTGTTGATACCGACCTTGACCCCACAAGCGCCAACAATATTACAGACTCTATTGAAGGAAACCGGCTGTTTGACGCTTTCCGCCAGTTTTTTCAACATGACCTTCAACGACATCACATTAGTTATTCCATTGCGAGCAATCACATCACCAAGGTAGATCTTTTGAAATACGCTGGACACATAGGAACGTCGATCCACAAAGGCAAGGCTTTCAGGAAATCCACCAAATAAAAAATATTGTTCGAAAAGTCCTTCTAGCCGGCCACGTTCTGCAGTGGACATCGCGATAGAGGATTTCTGCAGGGCAGGCAGTTGCGCCCCCTTAGCATCAAGAAACTCGCGAAACGAGAAAGGGTATACCTCCCGTATGAGATAACGACCACCGAGAGTCGTCGCAATATCTCCAGAGAGCATTTTTGCATTGCTGCCAGTTACATACACAATATGTTTGCTATCCGCCAGACGACGTACAAACTTATGCCAACCAGGAACGTTCTGCACCTCATCAAGAAACAGATAAGGTTTCGCGGATCTCCGAGAATATTGGACTTCCAAAATCTTATTGAAATCCTCGGTATCGAAACCAATCAAGCGCTCATCTTCAAAGTTCACATACACGATATCATCCCAGTCCACCCCCTGGGAGACCAGCTCATTCATTCGCTGAAACATCAAGTACGACTTTCCTGCGCGACGCACCCCTACAAAAACATAACAACCATAATTTTCGAATTCAAAGGAGCGCCGCACGAACTGGACAAGTCTTGCGGACTCCCGAAAATCAGTCAAAATCGTGGATAATTGCGACAAGCTTAAACTGCTCATATTTTTATTCCCATTCAAGAACAAAAATATACATTTTTTATTCCCATTTGAGAATAAAATAGCCTGTAGTTTTAAATACATAGCCTCATTAGTCAAAACACGACGCAAGCAGCTTGGCCTCACCCAGGCGGAATGCGCTGCATTCTGCGGTGTAGTATAAACCAGGCCCATGCGTCATTTGGCTGTTTTACATTTTTCTATTATTCCCCGTACTATGAGTGAAAACTGCCTTTTCTGTAAGATTATCAAGGGAGAGATCCCTTCCAAGAAGATTTATGAAGACGACGATGTGTTCGCCTTCCACGATATCGCCCCCCAGGCACCGGTTCATTTCCTGGTGATTCCCAAGAAGCACATTTCCAGCCTCATGGAGATGCAGGCCGAGGATTGCGAGCTGGTGGGTAAGCTTTTGTTCCACGCACAGCGCATCGCAAAGGAACTGGGTCTCGAAGAATCTGGCGCACGTTTCGTGTTCAACTGCAAGGAAGACGCGGGCCAGACTGTTTTCCACATTCATTTGCATGTGGTGGGCGGCCAGAAGTTGGGTTGGCCCCCGTTCCCGCAGGCTTAATGCGTGTTAGTCAAGTCTCGTTGCATTGTTCTTCATCGGTTTCCGTACAGCGATTCCAGTTTTATCGTGAAGGCCCTAACCGAGGAGAGCGGCGTTGTCTCCTTTATATTAAAGGGAGGCAAGCGCAAGGAGTCGCCTTTCAAGGGGGCGCTGGACCCGCTGGCTCTTAGCGAAGTGGTGTTCCGGCAGAACCCGCAAAAGTCTAGCGGCGACGGGCTCATGTTCGTGAAGGAGGCAACCCTCCTGGACTGGCACGGCAATATGCGAAACGACTTGATGAGTACTGCGGTTGCACAGGTGATGGCGGAGATCGTGATGCGTTACGCCCCGCCGGGGGTTCCCTTGCAGGACGAGTTCGCGTTGCTGAACCGCGCATTGGATAACTTGAATAGCGCGGATGATTTAGGCACCGCGCAGCCCATAAGCAACGTGTTTGCCCAGTGGCTCCTGGATACAAGCGACTTGTGGGGCTACCACCTGGACCTGGGAACTTGCAGCCGTTGCGAACGTTCGCTGGAGGAGCCGCCGGCAGATTTCCATCCGGAATCCGGGGGTCTCATCTGCAGGGCCTGCCAAGGTGTCGACACGCCCCGCGCCCGCATCCAGACCACAGCGGGACTTTGGGCCCTGCGCAATGGCCAAAGCATCGGCGACAGCCGGGTATTCGTGGAGAATGCACTCCTCGCCTACCTCAGGAACCACATCGGCTTTTTAAAGGAAATTCATTCTCTACAATGGTTACAGGAGATTAGAAGACTATGCTCAGCGCAAACGACATAAAGTTGAAGAAGGCCAAGGGCGAAAAAGTATCTATGATCACCGCCTACGACTACGCTTTTGCCCAGATGGCAGAGGCTGCAGGCGTAGACCAGATTCTCGTGGGAGACAGCCTGGCCAACACTATGCTTGGCTACAAGAGCACCCGCGAGGTAGGCATGAATGAAATGCTGATTTTCGTAGGCGCCGTATGCCGCGGTGCCGCAAACACCCACGTGGTGGCGGACATGCCCTACGGTAGCGACGCCAACCCCCAGTTGGCCCTGGATAACGCCCGCCGCTTTATGGATGTAGGCGCCAGCTCCGTCAAGCTGGAAGGGGTTCCCGCAGGCGTCATCGAGAACTTGATCGCCCACGACATCCCGGTTTGTGGTCACTTGGGCCTTTTGCCCCAGACCGCCGCCAACTTCAAGCAGAAGGGTCAGACTGAGGAAGAAGCCGCCAAGATCATGGCCGACGCCAAGTATATAGACAGCATCGGGTGCTTCGAGTTCGTTCTGGAACACATTCCGGAGGCTCTGGGCACCCAGATTACGGAAGCCGTGAAGGCAGTGACCATTGGAATCGGCGGCGGACGCTTTACCGACGGCCAGGTTCTGGTGATGCACGACGCCCTGGGCATGCACAACCGAAAGATTCCGCCTTTCGCCACCAAGTTCGCCGATATGTACAGCGTTGGCGTAGAAGGAATGAAAAAGTACGTGGAAAGCGTGAAGACAATCTAACCATACTTTATACAAAACGTTACTTTACAACCGCAGTCTTTTTTATTAGATATCTGTTAATGGGATTATAATATGGGGTTCACCATGAAGAACAAGATTTTTACTATAGCATTGATCGCTACCGGTTTATTGGTTTCCGGTAGCTTCGCAGCCGACAAGGGCATCCGTTTCGGCGGCAACCTGGCCCTGGGCTACAACACCGTAGCCGGAATGGAAGACGGTTATACACTTTCCAAGAAAAAACTGCCCGGTTCCACCCCCTTCTCCTACGACGAAGAATCTATGGTTCTTACAGGAGGCAACGGTCTTAGCGGTTTCGGCTTTGAACTGGGCGGATCCATCGAATTCCCCATCAACAATTCCATCAGCATCCGCGGAAACTTGTTGCTGAATTACCGCATGCACTCCGGAACCATGATCATGGATTCCGTTGTTACGGCATATTCTAACACCGATGCAGGAAACAAGTTCTCGAAGTCGGGTGAATCTCATCATCGCACCAACCTGGGAGACCACTCCTTCAACCAGTTTGGCCTTGACATTCCAATCCTTTGCCGTCTGGTCTTGCCCACCGGTGATGAAAGCGGTTTCTACGCAGAAGTCGGCCCGGTTTTCACCATCAACCTCAGCACTTCTACTGACGACGTGGTTGTCAAGGCCGACCAGGTCAACTCCTTTACCATGGGTCTTTCCGTTGGCGTGGGCCGCCCGCTGCCCTTCGACAAGGTTCCGGTGGACATCGATGTACACCTGATGTTCGGTCTCATGAGCATGGCCAAGAGCCCGACCTTCGACCCCAACGATGTCACCGTTCGCGTGGCTGCAACCTACTGGCTGTAAACAGGGTTGACACGAATCGGTCAATACACAAAATTGCAACAGACAAAAGCTCGGCCCTGCGCCGGGCTTTTTTCGTTTACAGAACAGCAGTTTTTCTTTATCAAAATTCATTCTTTCCTTACTGGCAGTAAGGAAGAATCGTTTATTCATAATCAGGGAATACCTTGTTCGAAAAGCACCATTCCCTTGTTCAAAAAACAGAATTTCCTTATCCAAAATACAAGTTACACACAAATTAACAAACCGCCTATACAAAAATTTTTGTGATAAAGTTCGCACTGTGAAAAAATTTTTCATTTTTTTTGTAAAAAGGTGTTGATTATTTGTGAAAACAAAGTTATTTTATACACATCTAATCAACATAACCATAAGGAAGAAATAAAATGGCTGAAAAGAAAGTTGCTGCTAAGAAGGCTGCCCCGAAGGCTGCTGCAAAGAAACCCGCTGCTAAGAAGGCTGCTGCTCCGAAGGCTGCAAAGCCGGTAGCTAAGAAGGCTGCTCCGAAGGCTGCTGCTAAGCCGGCTGCCAAGAAGGCTGCCCCCAAGGCTGCTGCAAAGCCGGTCGCCAAGAAGGCTGCTCCGAAGGCTGCTGCTAAGCCGGCTGCCAAGAAGGCTGCTCCGAAGGCTGCTGCTAAGCCGGTTGCCAAGAAGGCTGCTCCGAAGGCTGCTGCTAAGCCGGTCGCTAAGAAGGCTGCTGCTAAGCCCGCTGCAAAGAAGCCGGCTGCTAAGAAGGCTCCTGCTAAGAAGAAGTAATAGCTCTTTCTTAACCAAGAACTTGGGGCTCGAGAGAAATCTCGAGCTCTTTTTTTGTACCCAGCCAACTCAAGTCATTTGAAATTCTATCTTTAGCCACATGATTTCAGAAAAAGATCTCGCCGAACTTGAAAACATTCCCTACGACGAACGCATTAGCCGCGTCGAAAAGCTTCTGGAAGACAAGGCAGAACCCCGCGCCTTCGAACTTGGCTTGCTTTTGGCTCTCAAGATGGGCCAGGAACTTCGCCAGGGCAAGGAACTGGGAAGCGAATCTGGAGACCTGGTGGCAAGCTGGGTGGTCAAGCATCCGGATTCCATCGTCGAAGAAGCTATCGCCAACGCCAAGGAATTCTTGACCAACCCCGCCTCCCTCGCAGAAAAGATCAAGGCAGGCGTCATGAAGAAGGCCGAGGAAGCCAAGTCTACGGAAAATGGCGACGCAGACAAGGAAGCCGCAGAAGGTTCCGCCGACAAGTAGGCCGAGGTCCTTATGGAAAATAAGCTTATCGCCACAGTAGACATCGGAAGCCACAGCTGCCTTATGCTGATTGCTGCTTTCGAAGAGGGTAAATTAGTTCCCAAGCTCCAGAAGGCGGAAGTCTGCCGCCTGGGCGAAGACGTTTACGACGACGGCTCCGACGAACCCCGCCCCATCAGCGAAAAGCGTATCAAGGAACTTTGCGATATCATGGTGAAGTTCCGTATGGACTTGCATGCCCTGGGTGCAAAGCTCCAGGCTGTAGTCATGACAGAAGCCATGCGTCGCGCCAGCAACCAGGAAGAAGTCCTGGACGCTGTGGAAAAAGCCATCTGGATGCGCCCGCAGATCATCAGCGGCGAACAGGAAGGCAAGCTGACCTACCGTTCCGTAAAGGAATGGCACGGCGAAGATATCGTCACCGTAGATATCGGTGGCGGCTCCACTGAACTTTCCAACGGCGAAACCACCTTCTCTATCCCCGTGGGCGCCCTGAAGATGTTCAAGGAAATGGGTCCCATCCCGGGTCCTGAATACAAGAAGTTTGTAAAGGAAGCTTTCAAGGACGTTAGCTTCAAGGGTATGACCAAGAAGCAGGTGTTCCTGATCGGTGGCACCGGTACGGCTCTGGCCATGGTCTACCTGGACAAGCAGCAGTTCGACTACAAGGCCATCGAAGGCCTAGAACTGACCATCCGCGACCTGGAAGCCGTGACCACAAGAATTTCCAACCTTTCCAAGGAACTCCGCGCCATGTTGCCGGGCTTGGAAAATGGCCGTCACGAAGTAATCATCTGCGGTCTGTTCTGGCTGAAATCCCTTTTGGAAAAACTCCGCGTAGAAAGTTTCAAGATCAGTACTGCCGGATTGCGTTTTGGATTGCTGTATCCGCCCGAGGCTGAACCCGAAGAAAAGCCAAAGGCAAAGAGAGTCCCGCCCTGGCTGAAAAAGAAATCGGAAGGCGAAATCTCGTAATTCATAATTAATCACGCTCCAGCTGTGAAGTTGCAAGGAAGATAAAATGAGAATCAACAAATTCATTTCTTTATGTGGTATCGCCAGCCGCCGCGCTGCCGACACCTTGATTGCCGACGGCAAGGTCATGGTCAACGGCGAAGTCATTAGCGACTTGGGCCACCAGGTTGACGAAGAAAAGGACCAGGTGGTTGTGGACGGCGTTCGCGCACGCCTCCCCAAGAAGTGTACCACCATCATGTTCCACAAGCCCGCCGGATGCGTTTGCACCAAGGACGACCCCCAGGGACGTCAAACTGTCTACGACTACCTGCCTCCCGGCTACCACACGTTGAAATATGTGGGTCGTCTGGACTTGCAGAGCCGCGGTCTGATTCTCTTTACCGACGATGGCGAACTTTTGCACCGTCTCACCCACCCCAGCTACGAGATTCCCCGCAGCTACTTCGTGTGGACGGACCGCCCCCTCAGTGAACATGCCGCCCAAAGGCTGGTTGACGGCGTAGACATCCGTGAAGAAGGCGCAGAGGAAGAAGAAATCGCTTTCGCTACAGACATTTACCTGGAGAAGGGTTTTGCAGAACTGGTGCTTACCGAAGGCAAGAACCGCGAAATCCGCCGTATGATGCGCGCCGTAGGTTATGAAATCCGCGACTTGAAACGTGTGAGCTACTGCAGACTGCAGCTGGGCGACTTGCCTGCCGGCGAGTTCCGCGAACTCACCGCCGACGAAATGAACAAGCTCCGTCAGGCAGTTCACGTATGAGTTCCGCAGACGCACAAAATCGCGTCGAGTCAGGCGCGCAAGACCGTATAGTGTCAGGCGCCCGCACCCTCTACATCGGGGACATTCACGGCTGCGCCGATGAACTGGAAAAGATTGTAGACGCCTTTGGATTCGTCCGCGGGAAGGATACGCTGTACCAGACCGGCGACATCATCAACAAGGGTCCGGACATGCTGCGAGCCATCAAGTTCGTGCAGCAGAACGGGATCTTGACTGTCCGCGGAAACCACGAGGAACACCTCATCCGCATGATGACCACGCCGCAATGCGACTGGACCGAAAAACAATGCGCACGCTTTGCCCGTCTCCCTCTGGAAGACTGGGAATACATTCTCGCCGAGGTTCAGAACTGGCCCCTCTGGCGCGACACACCCCACGCGCTTCTGGTCCATGCCGGGCTGGAACCGGGCAAGACGCGTCTGGAGGATATGGACCCGAAGGTCATCTTGTCCATCCGCTATTGGAACGATATTCCCTGGTTTGATCAGGTGACGTGGAATAAGCCTGTGGTGTTTGGCCACTGGGCCAAGATGGGATTCGTGGACCGTCGCCCCCACTTCATCGGGCTGGATTCCGGATGCGTGTACGGCAAGAAGCTTACCGCCTGGTGTCCGGAAGAAGACAAATTCTACGTGGTGCCCGCCGCCCGCGAATACTCTCCCGTAAAGGACAAGGCAAAGACCGCACTGGATGCGCCCTGCAAGGTGCCCGGCGACAAGCTCCCCGAAGAAGAACGTCCCAAAACCTTCGACGACATCAAGGCCCGTATTGCCAGTGGCGACATCGCCCCCGCCGACAACAGCAAGGAAGCCGAAGCCATCCGCAAGGCTAGCCCCAGCATCACCGCCGAATGGAGCGGTTACTAACCTGCACAATGTCATCCCGGACTTGTTCCGGGATCTCCTTCCCCAAACTGTCACCCCGGACTTGTTCCGAATTCATATGTCACCCCGGCGAAGGCCGGGGTCTCCTTTTTTTTACAAAATAAACATGCCAAACATTAAATAAAAATCGTGTTATAAGGTAGAACCTCAAAAGGAGCCTTATGAACTCGCAAAACTTCTACGTATACTTACTCACAAACAAATACAAGACTTGTTTCTATGTCGGTGTAACGAACGATCTTACCCGTAGGATGATTGAGCATAAATCCAAAAGAAACGAGGGATTTACGCAAAGATACAATATAGACACGCTTGTATACTACGAATGTTTTTTTCAAATAGAGCACGCCATTGCAAGGGAAAAGCAACTAAAGCGATGGCATAGACTGTGGAAGATAAATCTAGTCGAAAAGAACAATGCAGAATGGAATGATTTATCCTACAGCATAGGCGTTACAGATGAAACCGTAAAGAATGTTGCTAGAAAGGTCCTGCAAGAAAAGGAGATCCTCCCCCTACGGGGACCAGCCACACTAAGGAACAAGTTCCTAAGTGTGTTGCAGCCGGCTCGGAGGCCGGGATGACACGCAATGCGAAGCCGGGATGACAGTTAGAAATTACAACCTTCTACGCAGCGGTTGTTTTCGAACTTGGCCTCAAGAACCTTGAGGCCCTTTTTGTATCTGCGATAAGAGCCATGTCTCATCCCATGTTCAAAAGTCATTTCCTCCACCAAGGAACCAACTTCATCAAAGACTTTTCCCACACCGTGGATATGCCCCTTCACATAGGGAAGCTTACGGCGCAGATTGCCGTTCTCGTAATATTCCTCGGTCATTCCGTTCAGGATTCCGTCCCTATAAACTTCCTTGGATTTCTTCCCACCGCTTTCAAAGTAGGTGGTTGAAATTCCTTCCTCGATACCTTCCAGGTAACCGATGGTCTGCCACAATTTTCCGTTTTCATAATAGCTGCGGAACACCCCGTCCAACTTGCCGTTCTTGTAGGGAGCCTCCACAGCCTTTTTGCCGTTGGGATGGTAGGAAACAGCCACCCCTTCGCGAACATCCGTACCCGCCAGCACCGTATAAACTCGGGCCAGGGAACCATCGGCAAAAGTGGTTTTTACCGTGTCATATTTGACCTGCGTCACATTTTGGGACCCGGCATCGGCACCGAAAGCCGAAACCGCCGCAAACAGCAGGATTATGGAGATATTCACAACGAAAAAAAAGCGTTTCATTGCCATAAAATGTAACTAATTCCCCTCATTTTATGTATTTTGTGGGGCGACATGCGCATTACATTTTTAAATCCTCCGTTCCACCCGATGTTCAGCCGCGAATCCCGCAGCCCGTGTGTAACGAAGTCTAGTACACTTTATTGGCCAATGTTCTTGAGCTATGCTGCCGGCACTGTTGAAGCCGACGGTAACGAGATTCAGCTCATCGACAGCCCGGCCATGGAACTGGACCTGTCCCAGACCTTGGAAGGCATCAAGAAGTTTGATCCGGCCCTGGTCATCTGCAGCACCAGCACTCCCAGCATTTTGAACGACCTTAAGGTGGTCAAGGCTATCAAGGAAGCTTTGCCTAACGTGAAGATTGCCATCATGGGCACTCACGCTACCGCAGAGCCTCTGGAATCCATGGAAATGGAACCTGCCCTGGACTACGTGATTATCGGTGAAGCCGACTACACCAGCCGCAACCTGGTCCGCACCCTCCGTGGCGACGAAGGTGCCGCCCCTATCGGTCAGTTTGCAGGTCTCGCCTACCGTACCGCCGAAGGCAAGGTGGACTTCCAGCCCGAAGGCCCGAAGATCGAGAACCTGAACGAACTGCCCTGGGTTTCCAAGGTTTACCGCAAGCATCTTTACAGCTGCTACAAGAAGTACTTCTACGGCGCCAATCTGAACCCGCTGATCGTTATCCTCAGCGGCCGCGGCTGCCCCAACCATTGTAGCTACTGCGTCATTCCTCAGACCTTGAATGGTCACAAGTTCCGCCGTCGCGATCCTAAGGACGTGGTGGACGAACTGCAGTACATCAAGGACAACTTCGAGGATCTTGGCGAAGTCTTCTTCGAAGACGATACCTTTACCGCAAGCCACGAACACGTTCGTGCCATCTGCAACCTGATTCTGGAACGCGGCCTCAAGATTACCTGGAGCTGCAACGCCCGCGCAGACGTCCCCCTGGACCTTCTCAAGCTCATGAAGAAGGCTGGCGGTCGCGAAATGTGCGTCGGTTTCGAAAGCGCTTCCCCGGAAGTTCTGGAAAACATCCACAAGGGCGTCAAGAACACCGACAAGGCTATCGAATTCACCAAGAACGCCCGCAAGGCAGGCCTCTTGGTTCACGGCTGCTTCATGGTGGGTAACCCCGGCGACACTCCCCAGACCCTCCGCATGACTCTGGACTACGCCAAGAAGTTGAACCCCAATACGGCTCAGTTCTACCCCATCATGGCTTACCCCGGTACCGAAGCCTACAAGGAAGCTTTGGCCAGCGGCGCCCTGCAGACCAAGGACTACAACCAGTGGCTGGACAAGGACGGTTTCCACCGTACAACCATCCAGCGTGGCGAACTCACTAGCCAGGCTCTGGTGGACTTCTGCGACAAGGCTCGCCGCGAGTTCTACCTCCGCCCCAGCTACATCTGGCGCCAGGGCATCATGGCATTGAAGAACCCCCGTGAACGCTACCGCGTGTTCCGCGGCTTCAACACCTTGGTGAAGCACTTGTTCCGCAAGCACGGCGAACTGGCTCCCGTAGCCCGCCAGGCTCCCACGATCAAGCAGTAAGCTTCGACACGAATCTTAAGACGCGCGACCTGAATGGCCGCGCGTTTTTCATTTGAAAGTCAAAGCTCAATTTACCGTAGATAAAAAAAAGACCGTCATTACTGACGGCCTTTTTCAATAGTCTTTGTAAGAACTAGTAGACGCTCAACTTACAAGTTGCAGCCTTGATGCTGTTACCAGTCAAGCCAACGCAAACCATCTTGCTGAGGGTAAGGTCTTCACCCTGCTTAAGTGCTTCATTCGGGATGAAGTCCTGCAGGTTGACATTGCTGGAAGACTTTGTACTAGACTTAGTCTGTGTACCATAGGTCAAGGTCAAGGAAACATCAGACGGGCACTGGTTATTCACCTGCACATCCACATCGCAAGAGGAACGACCAGCTTCGCAAGAAACTCTTACGCTGGGCTTGTCACCATCGTAGCTCGGTTCGAAGGTGTAATTGATCACCATGCAGCCACCATCAGGAATGCTGAGGGAGGTTTCCTTCACCTTGGTCTGACCGCCGGTACGGGTAATGTGGAAGGCATATTCCGGACCATCGCTGACGCGAACCGCCGGGCAAGTCACAGACTGAACGGTCTTGTCTGCATTGCCAACGACAAGCTTCGGGGCAAAGCCATCAGTTGCCTTGGTAAAGGTGTGGGTATAGGTTTCAGTACCAGCAGTACCTTCCCAAGTGTAGGAATTGATTGCGGAATTACTCTTACAGCCCGAGACCTTCCAGGAAACGTTCGGAGTAGCCTGGAAGTCTACAGTACCGACAACATCAGTAGTGCAGGAACAACCGGTAATGGGGTCACCATTGACCTGGATCGGGGAGCATGCAATCGTTTCGGTAGCGCCATCAGGCATGGACACGATCACAGAAGCACCATAGGAACCAGAATTGGCATAAGTCAAATGAGCACTGTTTGCGTTGACCTTATCGCCAGCGTTGACAGTGGGAGCACCTTCGAAACTCCATTCATAAGATGCAGTTGCAAACTTCATGCCGGTATAGCCACTGGTAGTGGTGTTCGGAGTAAACTTGAACTGGCCGGCATCGGCCACGCCCTTACTGATGGCTGCAGTAGCCGGGCTACAAGAACCCAAACCAGTAACTTCGGGAACAGCGACGGTGTCAATCGGGTTCACAGGAATTTCACCGATATCATCGTCACCACCGCCAATTTCAATTGTGGTTGTATCAACAAAGTCTGTGTTTTCGCCACCCTGGGTCGGATCATCGGTAGAACTGGTATCTTCAGGAACTTCTTCCTTTTTAAAAGCACCATCGCAGTTCGTCTTGGAAGCAAGACAAACAGCCAGACCACTGGGCATAGCAGAAGGATCTGCCAAAAAAGCACTTTCAGCACCAAGGGGTTCATAAATTTCCCCCTGACCGCAGGCCCAGAAGACTGCGGTGACTGCAGAAACTGCAACAACAGCTAAAATTTTCTTGTTCATAACAAAAACCTCTTCATCCTAATTTAAATAAATCTTTTCAAAAGCGGAACTTTTTTAAAACTATTTTCTAGTCCTGGGGGCCGTCTTCCACGGAAATTTTGCGCTGTCCAGTGATAAATTGGTGCACATATGGGTTACTAGTGTTCTTAATTTCGTCCACTGTTCCCACTTCGATGATTCTTCCGTTATACAGCATGGCGATTCGGTCGGCCACCTTGAAGGCACTGACCATGTCGTGGGTCACCACCACGGAAGTCACCCCAAGTTTGCTCTGCATATCCAGGATCAAGTCATTGATCACGTCGCTGGTAATGGGGTCAAGACCGGTGGTCGGTTCATCGTAGAGCAGAATTTCGGGGTTCAGGGCGATGGCGCGGGCCAGAGCAACACGCTTACGCATACCGCCTGAAAGTTCGGAAGGCATCTTGGTGCGGAATTCCGGAACCAGGTTGATCATCTGGAGTTTTTCAGTCACCACGTCCTGAATCTGCTTTTCGGACAGTTCCGGATGATGTTCACGGAGAGCGAAGGCGATATTTTCACCGGTGTTCATGGAGTCGAACAGGGCGCCCATCTGGAACAGCATGCCCATCTTGCGGCGGATGGTATGGGTGTCAAAGAACTTCGGCGTACTGATGGTGACGCCGTCCACGGTCACTTCGCCGCCATCCGGCTGGAGAAGGCCGATCATGTGCTTAAGGATAACGGACTTGCCACCACCGGACTTACCGATAATGACCATAGTCTCGCCACGGCGGATGTCCAGATTCACATCGCACAGAACGTCCTGGGGACCGAAGGATTTCTTCAGGCCCTTAAGGCGGATGGCGATATCATTTGGGTCGATCTTTACATTTGGCATAAGTCACCTTCAAACATCAGAAGAACAGCAGTGCGTCCACCACAAAGTCCAAAATAAGAATCATCAAGCAGCAGGAAACCACCACGCTCATGGTAGCGATACCCACACCGCGGGCACCGGCCTTGGCATTAATGCCGTGGTAGTAGCCCAGCAAATAAATAATGGTACCAAAGACAAAGGACTTGATGACGCCAGACCAGAGGTCCATGGGGTCGAACAAGTACTGCATGCCGGTCACGTAGGTATAAGTCGTGATGTCCAGGCCCAGAACGCAGACAATCCAACCACCGATAATAGCCAAGGCGTTGGAAATGATGGTGAGGCAAGGAATCATGGTAATGAAGGCCACGAAACGGGGCAAGGCCAAATAGCGGTAAGGATTCAGACCCAGCACCGTATAGGCCGCCAGTTCTTCCTTTTCCTTCATGGAACCAAGTTCTGCGGAGATTGCGCTACCCACACGACCTGCCAGCACGATAGCCGTAAGCAGGGGTCCAAGTTCGATAAGCACCATCTTACAGGCGGCGGTTCCCACAAACTTGTCTGCAACCAGGTTGTGGAATTCGAATTCCGCACAAACCGTGGCCACCATGCCAGTAAAGATGGAAGTCACGAAAAGAAGCGGCAGAGAAGACACACCAATGGAGATCATCTGCTTTACGATGAGGTCCGGGTTCTTGTGTATATAGCGGAGCTGCTTCAGCGTATTGAGCAGAATGCAGATGACCTCGCCCACGGCAGAGATACCAGTGACAATGACGTCACCGATCCAGACAATGGGGCGTAGAATCAAAGGCATCGATACAACTCCTTAGAAATCAGCAAAATCAGGTGCGGCACCGCCATCACCACCGTCATCATAAGCGTAGGCACCGCCTTCACCGCCATCCTGACCTTCAGGTGCGGCGTCGTAGAAGGTGGTGTATTCCGGAATAAAGGTCATGGGAATGTCCTTCACGGAACCGTTACGGTGCTTGGCGACGATCAAGGTAGCCTTGAAGCGGTCTTCGTCACGGTGGGTCTGCACGTAAGGACGTTCCACGAACCACACCATATCAGCATCCTGTTCGATAGAACCTGATTCACGAAGGTCGGAAAGCTGCGGACGTTCACGTCCCTTTTCTTCTACCTTACGGGAGAGCTGAGCCAGTGCGATCACAGGGATCTGCATTTCCTTGGCCAAGATCTTAAGGCCACGGGAAATGGCACCGATAGCCACGGCGCGGTTTTCTTCCTTGCCAGTCTTCATCAACTGGAGGTAGTCGATAATCAAAAGGTCCAGCTTGCCCTTGCGCTTGAGCTGACGAGCCTTACTCATCAATTCCATAATGCCCAGGTCGGCGTTGTCATCCACGAACAAGGGAGCCTGGTTAATCGGGCTAACGGCGGCGATTAGTTTCTTCTTCTCGTCGCTGCTCAGGTAACCGTTACGGAGCTTGCTCTGGTCAATTGCGGCCTGGGAGCAAAGAAGACGCTGGGCCAGCT
This sequence comes from Fibrobacter sp., assembly GCA_024399065.1. Taxonomy (NCBI): domain Bacteria; kingdom Pseudomonadati; phylum Fibrobacterota; class Fibrobacteria; order Fibrobacterales; family Fibrobacteraceae; genus Fibrobacter; species Fibrobacter sp. The sequence goes on from JAKSIB010000002.1 coordinate 131,408, forward strand.
GCATGCCATCCATTTCCAGGCTGAAGAAGGCCACGTTCTGGTTGTACCTGATGGCGGCGTTTGCAGCGATGGTCATGGCGAAGGAGGTCTTACCCACACCAGGACGGGCTGCCAAGATAATAAGGTCGGAACGCTGGAGGCCGTTGGTCAATTCATCCAGTTCGGTGATGCCGGTACGGATACCGGTGATGCCGTCCTTACGTTCATTCAAACGCTGAAGAAGGGGGGACACAAACTGGTCGATGGGCTTGAGGGAGTCGCGGACCTGGTCATCGGCAATGGCCATGACGTCGCGTTCTGCCACAGAAAGGACTTCGTCCGGGGCGGCGGAGGGGTCCATGGCGCTCTTGATGACGGAATTGGACATCTTGATGAGCTTGCGGAGAACGGCCTTCTTACGGAGAAGTTCCATGTGCCATTCGACGTTGGCGGAAGACGCCACGGATTCCATCAGTTCGAAAAGGTACTCGCGGCCACCCACCAGCTGAAGCTTGCCCTTGGATTCCAATTCGGCAGCCAAGGTCACCAGGTCAATGGGGACCACATTACGGTTCAATTCCGTAAGGGCGCGCCAAACCAGCTGGTGCTTTTCCAAGTAGAAGAAGGTTTCGTCCTTGATTGTCATGATGGCGTTGCCCATCACTTCGGGATCACGGAGAATGCCGCCCAGGAGGCAGCGTTCCGCATCCAGGTCCATGGGGACCTGACGACCTTCAAAATTACCCTGTTGTTCTTCAAAATCTGACATATACTAATCCACTGGAAATATACATAAAGAAAACGGTGCGCCCAAAAGACGCACCTCTGTTATTCCCTAATTCGGGTTATTTTTGCAAAAAATGATTTAGCCGAAAGCAACGAGCTATTGCTTGATCGTAAGCAAGGTACTGCGCGGAATATGGACCTTCCAGGTGAGCCACTTCATCTGCTTGTCGTTCACCATGGCGTAGGGGTCGATCAAGGAGCAGGTGGGAACGCCGGCGAAGTCCATGTCGGAACCAGCAAGTTCGTCGAAGTTCTTGGCCTTGCCGAAGAGCTGGTGGAACAGCGGTTGGCCGAAGGTCACCATAACTTCGGGAGCGATGAAGGAAAGTTCCTTGGCCAGCATTTTCTTGAGGGCCGTTTCCAGCAGCGGAGATAGGGGGCGTTCCGTAGACTTGAAGAAGTAGGCGACACCGATGGATTCCTGGGCAACGTTCAGGCTTGCGAACAAACGAACAAGCATTTCGCCAACCGGGCTGACGAAAAAGTCAGTCGGGTTGGTACCAGCCTTTACCGCGGGAAGCAAGAACAACACCTTGGGATGTTCCGGACCCATGTAGCGGGCCACATCAGGCTCCTTCGCGTAGAGCGCCTCGGCCTTAATGTTATTGTAGAAGTCCTGGAGAGAGGCCGCAGACTCGTATGCGGAAACAGTGCGTTTAACGACGCGAGGCGCAGGAGCAGAAAGTCCGCCAGCCGGTGCGCCAAACATATTCTGGGCGCCTGTGGCCGGATTCGTCGTCGGCTGCACCGGAGCGGAAGCAGCAAAAGGCTGACCCATTGTTGCGGAGCGCGGTGCAGGATTGGACATCGCGACTGCGGGGCGAATCGCAGAAGGTGCCGGCGGAATAGGCGGCGGGTTACGACCAGGAATAGCAGGACGTCCGGGCACGGCCGGCTTACGAGTCAAAGTCCAAGGTTCATCCAAGTAGAGTTCAAATTCACCCAAGTCCATCTGGCCCTGGAGATAATTTTGAAGTTCGCTAAAATCAAATTCTTCAGACATCAAAACCTCTACTTAGCGGACTGCAAGTTGGCATCCTGCGAAAACTGCGCAGAACAAAAATTCACGATGGATTCCGCAAGGGAAACCTTGCTACCCATATTCAATTCGGGAATAGGCTTGCCGTGTTCAATCAAGGCATAGCGAACATTGTCATGGCCGAAGCCACTGTCTGCAGCCACCGGGGCATTCAACAGCAAAGCATCGGCGCCGGACTTTTCAAACTTTTCAGCAGCGTGTTCCTTGAAGTGGTCCGTTTCAAGAGCGAAACCCACAATCACCTGCTTGCGGGTCACACGACCTTCGCGACGGGCTGCGGAACAATCACGCAGAATATTGGGGTTGGGAACCAGTTCAATAGTCAGCTGACTACGGCTATCCTTGATCTTGGAATCAGCAGGATTTGCCGGACGGTAATCAGCAACGGCAGCGCAATGCACAAGAACATCCACGTCGGGCTGACGTTCCAAAACAGCATCATGCATCTGGCAAGCGCTACGAACACGAGTTACGCGCACGCCACCCGGGAACTGGGCTTCCATAGGGCCTGCCACCACTTCCACGTCGTAACCATTGGCAAGGAAAACCGCGGACAAAGCAACGGCAGTCTTTCCGCTACTGCAATTGGAAATATAACGGACCGGGTCAATAGCTTCTTCGGTACGGCCTGCGGTGATAAGCACCCTACGAGAACAGGTTCCAGGCTCCAGGTTCCAGGCTCCAGCCAAGTCTAGTTTGGCGGACTCTTCAAGGAACTTCTGAGCGTTAGAAACCTTAGAACAATTGTTCATTGTTAATTGTTCATTGTTAATTTCATCTCGAGCCTCGAGCCTCGAGCCTCGCACCTCGCACCTTTCAAGGCATTCCACAATCTGCGCAGGTTCCAAGAGTCTTCCCTGCCCCACTTCGCCACAAGCCAAGAAACCTGCGGGAGATTCCAGCACATGAGTCTTTTCAAAACCGCGGAGCATTTCAAGATTGCGCTTTACCGCAGGAGAATTGTACATGGCCACGTTCATCGCCGGAGCAATAAAGCGTTCGCAGTCGCAGCTCATGAAGCAAAGGCTTACTGGATCGTCGGCAATGCCGAAGGCAAACTTGCCAATCACATTGGCTGTAGCAGGAACCACCAGGTACAAGTCCGCCCAGCGGGGAAAATCGATATGCTGGAAAGGACGCGCCTCGGCAGCGCCATTCTTCAAATACACCGGACACTTGCTAAGGCTTGCAAAAGTCAGAGGCGCCACAAACTGGGTCGCAGCTTCTGTCATGCAAACGCGCACCTCGGCACCCTTCTTTTGCAACAGTCGCAAAAGTTCGCAGGACTTGTAGGCGGCAATTCCGCCAGATACGCCAAGAAGAATGTGCTTGCCAGAAAGATTCATACAGCCTTAAGATAGAAATTTGCTTTCTGCAAATTTTACAGCCTTGTCAGAAACCAACTTCAATAAGTAGGCCGCCACCAGGATTACAACCAAAGTTACCGCAAGAAAACCCAGACACACCGGAGAACTAAATTCCACAGCAGGGCGCCCCATTACCTTCACAAAAGCAATCTGGAGCCAGTTAATGCAAACATGTTGCAACAGGAAAACGCAATAGGTGTAAGGAGCCAGTTTTGCCACCGCCTTGCCCACCACAGACGCGGGGTTCAGCTTGCCACCAAAATTCAGCACAGCCAGGAACACGGCGACTCCCGCCACAGTTCCAGCCAAGTCATTCTTATAAAACCCACCGGGAGTATTCAGCAGGCACAGCGCAAGGAACACCACCAGGGAAGTCCAGCCCACCGCACGATTACGAAGTTTCGGCAAAAGGTCCATCAGCAAAAAGCCCAGCACAAACTTCAACATCAAGGTCGCAGGGAACGCACTGATAATCCAACGCCAACTGTCCGGCCACACAAACTGCAGAGCGTAACAGATTCCGAGAACAACCAACAAGACTACTCTGTTCTTTTGATACGCCCAAGCCAAAAAGGGAAACAGGAGATAGAGCAGCACAATTGCTCCCACAAACCATTCCCCGCAGAAGTAGTAACTTTCAAAACCAAATAAATTCAAGAATCCATCAAAGCCTGTTACCGTAAGTAGCAGTTTCAACGGATTTCCGGCAAAGAAGGGGTTGCCATCGCTGATCCAGTGACGAACCATGGCAAGCACCACATACAAGTTCAAAATCCAGAACGCAGGATAAATCGTCTTTGCTCGCTTTAAGTAAAAGGCGGGTAAACTGCCCACATTGCCATTTCCGTACTTTCGAAAAAGCAACGCACCGGAAAGCACCAGGAACATGGTCACTGCCACATTTCCAAAATCAAAGTTGGGCGTTACACAAAAGAAATTCACCAACGGAGCAAACGGGCCACAGGCATACTCGCATCCGAAATGATATGTCACCACCCAGAACATGGCGAGCACGCGGATAATATCAAATTCAAATATGCGGGATGACTTTGCGGAATGAACCATAAAATCAAAGTTAGCAAAAGCGGAAATAAAAAAGAAATCCCGCGGCGTTAACCACGGGATTCCTTTTAAGCTTGAAGTTCTTCGCTCGGACCTGGGGCCTCGAGCCTCGAACCTTTTAATTAAGCTTCTTCTTCCTTCTTCTTGGAAGCCTTCTTAGCCTTCGGAGCTACGTCACCGATAGTGGTGCCGTTTTCGCCCGGCTTGTGAGAGTCCATCCAAGCCTTGAGCTCAGCGGATTCACGGTTCTTGAAGTAGTCAACCACGGAGAGGTAGATCTTACGGTTGTTCTGATCGATTTCGGTAACAACAGCCGGAACTTCGTCGCCAACCTTGAATGCATCGGCAGGAACCTTGATGTATTCAGCGGTGAGCTTGGAAACCGGGATGAAACCTTCGATGCCTTCGTTGAGTTCAACGACAACACCGCGATCGAGCATACGGACAATCTTGCCCTTCACTTCAGCATCAACCGGGTAGGTGGAATCGATGGAATCCCACGGGTCTTCGGCGAGGTGCTTCATGGAGAGGGAAATGCGACGCTTTTCCTTATCGACAGCGAGAACGACGCATTCAACCTTGTCACCCTTCTTGACCATTTCGTTCGGATGGGTGATCTTCTTGGTCCAGGACATGTCGGAAACGTGGATGAGGCCATCAACACCTTCCTTGATTTCGACGAATGCGCCGAAGGAAGCGATGTTGCGGATTTCACCAACAACGCGTGCGCCCGGGGGAAGTTCGGTGTCGATAGAATCCCACGGATCGGATTCCAGCTGCTTCATGCCGAGAGAGATGCGTTCAGCTTCTTCTTCGACCTTGAGAACGACAGCTTCAACTTCCTGACCAACGGTGAGGATCTTGGACGGGTGCTTGACGTGCTGGGTCCAGGACATTTCAGAAACGTGGATGAGGCCTTCAACACCACTGTCGAGTTCGATGAATGCACCGTAATCAGTGATGGAAACAACCTTACCCTTAACGACAGCGCCTTCCGGATAACGTTCAGCGATGTCCTTCCACGGATGCGGCTTAAGCTGCTTCATGCCGAGAGAGATGCGTTCCTTCTTGTCGTTGAAGTCGAGAACCATAACTTCGACTTCCTGACCAAGCTGGACCATTTCGGTCGGGTGGTTGATGCGCTTGTAGCTCATGTCGGTGATGTGGAGGAGGCCATCTACGCCGCCGAGGTCAATGAATGCACCGAAGTCGGTGATGTTCTTGACGATACCCTTGCGAACCTGGTTCTTTTCGAGGGTTTCGAGAACGTCGCCACGCTGCTTGTTGCGTTCTTCTTCGAGAACAACACGGCGAGAAACGACGATGTTACGACGAGCCTTGTTAACCTTGATAACCTTGAGGTCATATTCCTGACCGATGAGGGCGTTGATATCCGGAATCTGACGGAGATCAATCTGGGAACCCGGCAAGAAGGCATCGATACCGAAGAGGTCGACAACTACGCCGCCCTTGATGCGCTTGGTGAGGGTACCACGAACGACTTCGTTGTTTTCGAATGCAGCATGGATGCGATCCCATACGCGAACGAAGTCAGCCTTCTGCTTGGAGAGGATGAGACGACCGTCTTCATCTTCAAGCTTTTCAACAAAAACTTCGATTTCGGAACCGAGTTCGAGGGAGTCAGTGTCCTTGAATTCAGCGCGATCGATCACGCCTTCGGACTTGTAGTTGACGTCGATGAGGACTTCCTGGTCGTTGACCTGGGAGATCTTACCGGTGACGAGATTGCCCTGAGCGAGGCAGTCCATGCCAGCATAAACGTCAGCGTTAGCCTTGCGGAAGTCTGCGCCGCATTCTGCTTCTGCAGCGAGGATTTCGTCGAGGTCTGCCTGGTTACCGAACTTAAGTGTATTTGCCATATTAGTTTGTTTTTGGTTGCGGTTTAAAAAATTCAGGCTACGCCACTACACCTACGTAGTCGAGAATTTTTTGAACCTGTTGTTCAATTGAGGTTTGTGTAGTGTCAATTTCAATAGCATCATCGGCCTTCTTGAGGGGGGCCGTAGCTCTCGAAGAATCCAGACGGTCACGTTCGGTCAGGTTTTCGAGAACTTGTTCATAGGTCACCTTTTCGCCCTTTTCAAGGAGTTCCTTGAGGCGACGTTCGGCGCGAACCTTCACGTCGGTGACGAGGAAAAACTTGTACTTAGCATTGGGGAAAACCACGGTACCGATGTCACGGCCATCCAGAATGCAGCTGGAAACAGCACCGATCTCGCGCTGCTTGTCGGTCATGGCCTTGCGGACGGACGGCAGGGCGCAGTAGATGCTCACGTTGGAAGAAACGCGCATACCGCGGATGTGGTCTTCGTAGGAAACTCCGTCGATGAGGACGTGGTTTTCAGAATCGAAGCTAAGCTTGAGGTTCTTGAGCAATTCGTCCATGGCAGGGCCTTCCTCTGCGGGAATACCCTTTTCCAGGGCTGCAAAGGTCACTGCACGGTACATGGAGCCTGTGTCCAAGTAGGTAATGCCCAACTTCTTGGCAATAATCTTTGCCGTGGTGCTCTTACCAGTGCCGCTACCGCCATCCAGGGCGATCACAAAGTTTTCAGAATTACTCATAAGTGGGGCGAAAAATAGAAATTATTCGTAATAATAAAAGGTCACCCGGTTGTTCCAGGAGTCCCAAACGGACATTTCCGACCCGTCCTTATAGATTTTTACGTCCAAATCGCCCTTTTCGAACATAAAATAGGACCCGTCGTCAAAGCCTTCATCGTAACTGGACTCCGTATAGTAGTAAGACTCCCCGTCCAGGTTCAAGGAGGCGAACCCGTCGGAATCAATCCGTAGCGTTACTTTGTACGAGGGACTCAAGACCTTTTCCAGGGAGCAGTCGTAGGGACCGATAGCATCATAACGGCATTCTTCGGCATAGTAGTAGCGGAAGGTGCGGCTAAAGTAGTTGCCGTCTGCGGCCGGATCCACTGTACAGCCCGAAAGCCACAACGCAAAAAACGGCGCTAGGAAAAGCGCCGTCTTCAAAACGAAATTTTTAGCAGAAGCCTTCATTACGGATTTTCGTAATCGCCACCGTAGAATTCGTCGTCAGCCTGTTCAGTATTTTCATCCTGATAGGTTTCTGCGGCGCGGAGTTCACCGGTGCTACCGTACTTACGCTTTTCTTCTTCGGTCAGCTTGTTGGAGAAGACGATTTCTTCCTGCTCCTGGTTAGCAGCTTCTTCTTCTTCCTTCATGATCTTCTGACCTTCTTCGAGGCGGCGCTTGATACGTTCGTCTTCCATCTGCTTCAGGTTGGTACCGACCTTAGCCTGGTCTGCAGACATCTTGGTACGTTCGTTGGCATCGTCCATGGCGTCCTTGATACCGATCAAGCGACCCTTGCGGTCCACTTCGAGACCGGCCCTACGGAGGGTGGAAAGGGGCAGACGGCGAACAGCCAGTTTATATTCTTCCTTGAATTCACGGCCATCGGAAGTAGCGATTTCGTCAGCTTCATCCGGGGTAACATATTCAAGAGCTTCCTGCCAACGAGCACTCTGGACGCAGGAAGTAAAGCCAGTAAGAGCATTATCCAATGCTTCCGGATCATCGCCCTTTGTACCGCCACAAGCGGAAAGAACCAAAGCCACAAAGGACAAGCACACCATCAGTTTTTTCATAGGATCAGACCTCCGAAAAAAATTTAAATCCCGCCTAAATATAAACAATTTTCGTAAAAATCAACAATTTTAAACAAAATTTTTACGTAACACGCTGTCAAAAGCCAACTTACAAACACTATTTAAACATGCTTTTCCCCAAAAATTTTTCATCTGGAAGCACTTCTTTTACTAAATTGGCGAAGCTATGACAGAAAATGCAGACATCTACCGCATCAAGAACGACGACCGAGAAATCATCCTTATCGGTACCGCCCATATTTCACAGGCATCCAAGGACCTGGTGCGCGAAACTATCGAGGCCGAGTCCCCGGACACCGTCTGCGTTGAACTGGACGAAGGCCGCCTGGGCTCCATCAAGGACCCGGACCGCTGGAAAAAGACCGATTTAAGACAGGTCATCAAGAACAAGCAGCTGGGCACCCTGATCGCAAATCTTGTGCTGGGCTCCTACCAGAAGCGCATGGGCGCACAGACCGGCGTAAAGCCCGGTTCCGAACTGAAGGAAGCCGTGGACGTAGCCGAAGCCGCCGGGCACGAACTGGTTCTTGCCGACCGCGACATCAAAATCACACTGAAGCGCACCTGGGCATGCACCCCCTGGTACCGCAAGTTCAGCCTTCTGGGCGGGCTTTTCGCAAGCATTTTCGACAAGACCGAAGTCAGCGAAGAGGAACTGGCCAAGATCAAGGAACAGGACGCCCTCAACGGCATGATGCAGGAATTCGGCAAGACCTACCCCGAAGTCAAGCAGGTTCTGATTGACGAACGCGACCAGTTCCTGGCCAGCAAGATCAAGAACGCCCCGGGCAAGAAGATTATCGCTGTCGTCGGCGCCGGCCACATGCGAGGCATCGCAGGCATCATCGAAGAAAACAAGGAACTGCCGTCCGAGGAGTCCATCAGCGTCATCCCCAAGAGCGCTCCCATCTGGAAGATCATCGGCTGGGCAATCCCCATCGCTATTATTGCAAGCATTATCGCAGTCGGCGTCCATGCCGGCGCCGAAAAGGCCGGCCAGCTTTCCCTGCAGTGGGCAATGCTTACTGGCGGCGGAGCCATGCTGGGCACCGTTATCGCCGGCGGCCACCCGCTGACAATTCTTGTGGCGCTGGTTACCGCCCCCTTCACAGGTCTTACCCCGCTGATCGGCGTCGGGTTCTTTACCGCCCTGACGCAGGTTTACATGCGTCCGCCCCGCGTTTCCGAAATGGAAACTCTCCCCGACGACATCTGGCAGGTAAAGCGCTGGTGGAAGAACCGCGTGACCCGCGTGATCCTCTGCTTCCTTTGCCCCGGCATTCCGGCAATTATCGGCAAGATCCTCGCCATCTTCAATATTTACCAGGCCTTATAGGAATAGGGAAACATCCCGGAACTTTCAGCAAGCCTCCGCCAATAGCGGAGGTTTTCTTTTTTCCGGAATTTCAACCCAATTTGAGAACATTTAATCAAATTTTGAGAACAAACCCATTCACAACTAGACACCAAAAACATCTTTTTATACAATATTTTCATAAAAATTTACATTTAACCTATTGACCTACCCAAATTCCCGATTTAAATTATGAGAAGAATTTTGAGAACATTAAAATTCAAAGGCATTTCAAAATTCGAGTGTATAAAGGTTTTAACCAAAGGGATGTGGGTATGAACTTCAAACTTATCGCAGCCGTCGCATTCGGCATCGCAACTTCCGCCATGGCCTACGGCCCCGCTCTTCCGTTGAGCGGTTGGGCAACCCAAAACGGAGGCACCACCGGCGGCGCAAACTACGGCACCGTCACCGTAGACAACGTGAATGACTTAAAATCCTACGCAAAGGCCGGCAACAAGACCATCTATATCAAGCCGGGTACTTACGCAGGCACCGTGGAAGTGGGTAGCAACGTAACACTCTACGGCTATCCGGGCGTAGTCATTACCCAGCCTTCCAAGGGCAGCGGCATCAAGATTTCCGGTTCCAAGAACGTTATCATCCGCAACATTTCCGTGAAGGGCGTGGGGGCTGTGGACGAAGACGACGAAGACTGCCTCCAAATCAACCATGAATCCAAGAACGTGTGGATTGACCATGTCCATGTCTACGACGGCCACGACGGTAATATGGATATCGTGAACCAGTCCGATTACATCACCGTTTCCTGGAGCAAGTTCACCTACACCTCCAAATCCACCAACCATCAGTTCTCCAACCTCTTCGGCAATAGCGATTCCAAGACAGCAGACGCAAACGCCCTGAAGATTACCGCCCATCATAACTGGTGGGGCGACGGTGTGAAGGAACGCATGCCCCGCGTCCGTTTCGGCCAGGTCCATGTGGTAAACAACCTCTACACCAGCAGCACCGCCAGCTACTGCGTCCGCGCAGGCATGAAGGCAAACATCCGCGTAGAAAACAACGTGTTCATCGGCGTCAAGAATCCCCTGGATTACAACAACAAGTCCAAGGAAGACGCCAAGGTTTCCATGATCGGAAACTACTACGAAAAGACTTCCGGCAATACCACAGGCCAGGGCACCGCATTTACTCCGGCATACAAGATGAGCATTACCGACGTCAGCACCCAGGCAAAGGCTTACGCCCTTCGCGATTCCATTCAGGCCTACGCAGGCCCCACGCTTCCCGCCCCCGGTTCCAGCGAAGTGACCCCTGTAAGTTCCAGTTCCGTGAAGAGTTCAAGTTCTGCAAAGTCCAGCAGCTCCGTCGCACCGACATCCAGCTCCAGCGTTAAGTCGTCCAGCTCCGCTGCAGTCGTTGCTGGCACCGCCACCCTCACCAAGCACGGCACAGGCAAATCAACCCAATCTGTTGCCGCAGGCTCTGCTATTGAAGAATTCTACTACACCATCGAAGGTGCAACCGGCGCAACCGTTACCGGACTCCCCGAAGGTGTCTCCGGCGCATTGAAGGGTTCTGACTTCTACATTTCCGGAACAGTTCCTGCAAACGCAGCATCTGGCGATTACAAGTACACCGTTACCACCACAGGCGCCACCACCAACGCAAGCAAGAGCGGCACCATCACCGTTACAGGCGGCAGCGCCCCCGTAGCTTCTAGCAGTTCCACAACACAGACAGCTTCAAGCAGTTCCGTGGCCCCGGCCTCCTCCAGTTCCACAAATGAAATCGCAACCATTGAATCCAGCGACTCTGGTGAACAAAACGGCAACGAAACTCAAGCCATCCAGCAAACCGCCGCACCCAAATTCAGCGTCGCCTCCGCAGGCCGCTCCCTCACCGTCTACGGCGCCGCAGGCAAAACCCTCACCATCATGGACATGCAGGGTCGTCTGATGTTCGGTCGCTTCATCCAGACCAATAACTTTGACGTCACACTCCCCCATAGCGGCAATTACATCGTCCGTGTGGGCAAGCAGACTCAGCGCGTAAACATCAAGTAGTTCTCCTCCAACCAACAAACGCAATCCTCCTTGCGTTATACAAACCTCCTCGCTTCACTCCCGTGGGGCGGGGATTTTTTGTAGATTTCCAATAACAGAAGGAAAGGAGTTTATATGATCAAGAATTTCATCTTTGATTTTGGCGGCGTCATTCTGGACATCGACATGCCTAAAGTTTTTAGAGGTTTCGCAGCCCTGGGCGTTGGTGCAGAAGCCATGGGCATTGGCACAGGAACCCTCGCCGCCAACTCCCCCGTCCTTCAACTGTTTTCCCAATACCAGTGCGGCTTTATCAGCACCGATGAATTCTGCTCGATTATCGCCTCCAAGTGCAAACCGGGAACCACCAAGGAACAGGTGGCCGAAACCTGGCTCACCGTTTGCGTAGATTTGCCGCAACACAGGCTTGACGCCATTCAGGAACTTCGCAAGAATCACAAGGTTTATCTCCTTAGCAACATCAACGACTTGCACTGGGATTACTGCTGCGAAAAGTGGTTCAACCGCGGCGGTCACAATTGCGAAGAATACTTCGACAAACTTTTCCTGAGCCAGCGTATGGGCATGGAAAAACCGAACCCGGAAATTTTCAAGAAGGTCATTGCCGACACCGGCATCGTCCCCGAAGAAACCATGTTCCTGGACGACACTTTGGAAAATTTGGAATCCGCAGCAAAGCTTGGCTTCCAGACATTCCACGCAGCCCCGGGCGTTGACTGGATCAAGGAATTCGTCGGCTAAAAATGTCCACCGTTATTTTGTTCAACAAGCCCTTTGGCGTTCTAAGCCAGTTCACTCCGGAAGCGGGGCACCCCGCTCTGGATACTTTCGGTTTTCCGCCGGACATTTACGCTGCGGGCCGTTTGGACCACGACAGCGAAGGCGCCTTGCTGCTTACGGACAACGGCAAGCTCATCAAGAAACTGCTGGACCCAAAGTTCGAGCACCCGCGAACATACCTGGCACAGGTTGACGGACAAATTACCGAAGAAGCTGTTCGAAAGCTTTGCAAAGGCGTGGACATCAAGGGATATCACACAAAACCCTGCAAGGCCCGCATCGTCCCGGCTCCAGACTGGATCTGGGACCGCAATCCGCCTGTCCGTTTCCGCGCAAACATTCCCACCAGTTGGGTAGAGCTGACCCTTATCGAAGGCAAGAACCGTCAAGTTCGCCACATGACAGCCGCGGTAGGATTTCCAACACTACGCCTCGTCCGCGTGAAAATCGGAAACATTCCGCTTGGCGATTTGCAGCCCGGCGAATGGCGGGTAGTTACAGACAAAGTGATTTAATTCGCGGCGAATAACCTAGTTTAAAAAGTTTCATTCTCAATCAATAACGAAGCTAAGTCTCGCCACGTTGACGTCCGTTTCGTTTTTTTATATTCAAAGACAACCTATTCGCAACAACCCATAGCTGCGATGTGTTTGCAAGGTCATCCATTTTTTAGGAGTATTTAGGAGGAACAAATGAAAAAACTTTTCACACTTTGCGCAATCTGCGTGGCGTCGCTCGCACTTTCCGGTTGCGCCATTTTGCTAGGCGTAAACCCAATGACAAACATCCACTTTGGTGGACTACACGTTTTCACAAGAGTCTCGACAGCCTACTATTACCTGGTCACAGACAATCCAGAAGAAGTCGAAGTGGACTTGCCGTTTCACAGCACAAATAGAAACAACAGATATCAAAATGTTTTCTACAACAAGAATAAAGATTTATCAAGCATCACATTCTACAACGATGAAATCAGGATGATTTTTCAGTTCACTACCTATGAAAAAATCTACGAAAGAGATCCTAACGGCATTCCGCAAGGGTTAAGCGAGAAACAAAAAATTGACCGCATTATTTCCAATTTTTTCAACATTGACAGCACAGACAAATCTGTCCGCCTTGTTTATGATGCAGAAAAGAAAATGGGATACAAATGTTTCTCCCGCTCCCCAATGTACGACACAAGCAAGGACATTGAAGATGTCTGCGGTGCAGTCCGTTTTTCAAGGATGGGCAACGTAGCGTTTTTCTACCTAGTAAGCTCAGAAATCGGAGCAGAACAACTCAAAGAAACAATGCTCAAAACAGCTAACAGCGTTCAATTCAAGGCAGAACAACAATAATAATCCTCAAAATTTTGGTAATAAAAAACACCCCGCCGGTGCAGATGCGAACCGACGGGGTTAATTTGTATATTTATCATGCATTAAGACAATCCCGGCGACGGAGGTTGCAGGTTACACGGCTGGGAACATTCACCTTTTTTGCCAAACGACTGGATAGCTGTCAGGAACACGACCTGATCGAGTGATGTAAACCGCGCCATGCGCAAGCATCCAAGTAACGCCGAGGTAGGCCCTCGCCAGTAGTTTTACAGAATCATCCCCATCTACAGCATTTCGGTTCGCAGACGACGGTCTGCTGAATTTCCATCAACAATGCCAATGGTATTGTTATCCTATTGACTTTAATTTCAGGAATATGTATATTATGCATATAGAGCCAAAAATTGAATGGAATTCTGAAAAAGCGGAAAAACTTTTAACAGATAGAAATATTGATATGAATGATATTGCAAAGATTATCAAATCAAACAACATCATTACTATCGATGATGTCCCAAACCAAAGCGATCACCCGGGTCAAAGAATGTACATACTCAACTATAAAGATTACACGTTCTGCGTTCCCTTCACCTATACAAAAGATGGAACATTGTTTTTGAAAACAGTTTTTCCATCTAGAACTTATCACAAAAAATTTGGAGGAAACAATGGCTAAATACAAAATCGATCCAAAAGCATTCGAGCCGTTGGACGAAGAAGAAAAGTGGCTTATGGAGGCCATTGAAAAAGGACAAACAAGATCTCTTTCAAAAAAAGAAATGAAGGAAGAACTAAGAAAAATTCCTAAGGTTATTGGCGGTCCCGTTGCACGTAACGTCACTATCCACATGCAGCAGGAAGATATCGACGGAATGAAGAAAAAGGCAGCCGAGGCAGGTATCCCCTACCAAACACTGATAAACTCCATCATCCATCGCTATTTGAACGGCGGAATCATTCTAAAAAACGCCATTTAGCAGAATGTCGAGCTTTCGGCTCGCAAAACAAAAACACCCCGCTGGTGCAAACCAACGGGGTGTGTTTTAAAGGAGATCCCGGCTCGGAGGCCGGGATGACAGCTAAGGATTACAGCAGACCCTTGAAGAAGTCGTTGCCCTTGTCATCAACGAGGATGAAGGCGGGGAAGTCCTTAATGGTGATCTTGCGGATTGCTTCCATGCCCAGTTCCGGGAAGGCCACGATGTCGTTGGACAGGATGTTCTGTTCAGCAAGGATTGCAGCCGGACCACCGATGGAGCCCAGGTAGAAGCCACCGAACTTCTGGCAAGCGTCGGTAACATCCTGAGAACGGTTGCCCTTAGCCACCATGATCATGGAGTGGCCCTTGCTCTGGAAGCGCATGACGTACGGGTCCATACGGCCTGCAGTAGTAGGACCGAAGGAACCAGTGGGCATGCCTTCCGGAGTCTTAGCCGGACCGGCGTAGTAAATCGGGTGGTTGGAAACAACTTCCAGAACCTTCTTTTCGATGTCGGAAAGTTCCTGACCAGCTTCCTGCTTGTCGAGGATTTCAGCGATCTTGGCGTGAGCCATGTCGCGAGCCACAATCATGGTACCCTTCAGGTTCAAGCGGGTTGCAACCGGGTACTTGGTGAGTTCTGCGCAAACGTCCTTCATGGGGCGGTCGAGATCGATTTCCACAGCTGCTGCGATGGGAGCTTCACCCTTCGGCAGGTACTGTTCCGGATTGTGTTCCATCTTTTCGAGCCACAGACCGTTTTCGTCGATCTTTGCCTTGATGTTACGGTCTGCAGAGCAGCTAACGCCGATGGAAACCGGGCAGCTAGCAGCATGGCGCGGGCAACGGATCACGCGGACGTCGTGAACCAGATACTTACCGCCGAACTGAGCACCGATGCCAGTCTTCTGGCAGATGTGGAGAACCTTTTCTTCCATTTCCACATCGCGGAACATACGGCCGCCTTCGGAACCGGTAGTCGGAAGGTCATCGTAGTAACCGCAGCTAGCGAGCTTAACGGTGTGGGTATTCATTTCAGCAGAAGTACCGCCGATAACGATAGCCAGATGGTACGGAGGGCAAGCAGCAGTACCGAGGGTCTTCACCTTTTCGGAAATGAACTTTTCCAAGTTCTTCGGGGTGAGGAGAGCCTTGGTCATGGGCCAATAGTAAGTCTTGTTAGCAGAACCACCGCCCTTGGCGACGAAGAGGAACTTCATGTCTGCACCTTCTTCGGCGTGGATGTCGATCTGGGCAGGCAGGTTGCAAGCGGTATTCTTTTCTTCGTACATGGTCAGAGGAGCGATCTGGCTGTAGCGGAGATTCTTGGTGGTATAGGCATTGTAGATACCTTCGGAGATGGCTTCGAAGTCATCGCAGCCAGTCCAGACCTGCTGGCCCTTGTGGGCGACGCAGATGGCGGTACCGGTGTCCTGGCAGAACGGGAGCACGCCCTTGGCGGCAACGCATGCGTTCTTCAGGAGGGTGAGAGCAACGAACTTATCGTTGTCGGAAGCTTCCGGATCCTGGAGGATCTTAGCCACCTTGGCGGTGTGAGCCGGGCGAAGGCGGAAACTGACTTCTTCGAAAGCAGCCTGAGCGATCTTGGTGAGGGCTTCCTTGGAAACCTTCAGGATCTTCTTGCCTTCGAATTCAGCGACGGAAACGCCTTCCTTGCCGAGATTGACGTATTCGGTAGTGTCACCGGTGTGCTGCACGGTAGCTTCGTACTTAAATGCCATAAATATGCCTCTGGGTTAGACGAGAGACGAGAGACGAGAGACGAGAGATTCTCGGACAGGTCCTTCATTTCTCATGATTTCGGCAATTACAAATTACGAATTACGAATTACAAGATTTAACCAGGCAGCGCAGCTGCGATTATTCCTCTCATAATTCATACTTTATAATTCATAACTCGTAATTACCCGTAGGGTTAAAAGTTACATGGGCAAAATTACATAAAAAAAGGGGCAACAGCCTTTTTTTTAGGAAAAATGTATTCCGCCACCCCTCCAAAAGCGACAAAAAACGCATAAATACCCCCAATTAGGAAGATTTTGTAACTTTTTTTTGATAAAGTCGTTCTAATTTTCAAAAGATGAGTTATTTTTTGACGGTAAAAATTTTAAAATCAAAGAGGGATACTATGAAGATGAAGAACTTGGTCCTGGCAACCATGATTGCCTCCGCAATGGCATTTGCCGCAGAAGCAACCGCACCTGCAGCAGCTCCTGCTGCCGCACCTGCACCGGCTGCTGAAGTCGCCGCTCCTACTGCTGAAGCTGCACCGGCCGCTGAAGCCGCTGCTCCTGCTGCTGAAGCTGCACCGGCTGCCGAAGCCGCTGCTCCTGCTGCTGAAGCTGCACCGGCTGCCGAAGCCGCTGCTCCTGCTGCTGAAGCTGCACCGGCCGCCGAAGCCGCTGCTCCTGCTGCTGAAGAAACAGCACCGGCCGCCGAAGCCGCCGCTCCTGCTGCTGACGCTCAGACTGAAGTTCTCGAAGCAAAGGCTGAAGAAGCACCGGTAGACACCGCCGCTCTCGCTAAGGCTGAAGAAGAAAAGAAGGCTGCCGAAGCTGAAGCAAAGGCCAAGGCTGAAGCAGATGTAAATGTAACGGTGAACGTCGAAAACGAATCCCAGGGCGCAGCAAAGAGCTCCATCATGGACAATCCGTGGGAATTCCTGGCCGTTTCCGCAGCATTCATCGCTTCCGTGCTCGTGATCATCTTCACCGGCAAGGACTAATTGAGACGCAAGGGGCAACGCCCCTTGGAACCCCTGCAAAAAGGCCCGCTTTGCGGGCTTTTTGCAGGGGTTCCAAGACCGCTCAGCTACAATGCGGGTATTGAACCTGCGTTCAGCTTCGCTCTCAAAACAAAAGCCCCGCCACAAGCGGGGTTTTGTTTTTCACAGTGAGACACAGAGCGCTCGTTTCCCCAAAAAAAAGCTCCGTTTTCAACGGGGCCTTTCTCATTCACTGTGAGACAAAGCTAAAAAACGCCCACAAGGCGTTTTTTTCTTTTTGGGGACAATCCGTTTTTTGCTCGAAATGCGGGATTTTGTATCTCAAATCACACCTTTTTGCAGGGTAAACTTTTCGTAACATTTACGTTTTAAAATTTTATCTTTTACGATTAAAAGTCCACACTTTTGGGAGCAGTAAAGGAACACTTTCTCGCCTATTTGTGAGCCATTTCACAATTTTAAATCTATTTTAAAAGTATCGTGTTTGGTATGTTGGGTCGGGCATTTTGTGTCCGCTGTTTTTGGATGTAATTGAAAGGAGGCGTTTATGCCGCTGAAAAAACTTGTTGTCGCTGCCTTGGCCGCAACCACCTCTTTGATGGCTGCAGTTGATAAGAATCAGTCTACTCCTTACGACCTGATTAGGCCCGTCTGGCCCTTGACCTGGGACACAACTGCCTTCGACAATTTCGATACAAACGTCACCGTCAAGCACAACATGGTGCCCAAGAACAGAAAGCCTGCTGCTTTCGCTCCCAACGAATATATTCCTGATACATTGAATCAGGCCTACTGGGACAATATCAATACCCATATTTCGCCCATCCGTATCAACCAGGCAGGCTACCTGGAAAGGGATCCGGAAAAGCAGTTCTACTATGTGGGCAAGGCGACAACCTTCGAAGTTGTCGACGTTAACGGAAACTCCCTTTCTCCCAAGGTTACTGGAACATTCTCCAGCTCCAAGGGTGAAACCGAATCTTCCTGGGTAATCGTTGGCGGTACAAACGCAGCAACAAACGACAAGCAGCGCTACCGCGTTGAATTCAACGGTCAGGAAGGTTCCGTTCTTGTCGGTAATATTCCGTCTGCAGGATTGACTCCCGAAACACGCTACCGTATCAAGGTGGGCAACGACATTTCCAGCACCTTTATTATTAGCGACAGAGTTTACTCCATGGTGCGCAATGCATCCATTAAATTCTTCGGTATCAACCGCAGTGGCGATAGCGAATCCTGGTTCCACCCGGCAAGCCACACCTTGGATGGTGGCGCACCCTCCGATTCTGGAAAATACGGATTTGACGAATCCCTGGCAGGTTCTCTTGCCGGTGGTTACTACGACTGCGGTGACCATCTGAAGGAATCCCAGACCCAGATGTACGCATTCATGGTAGCAGCAGTAATGGCCGCCACCAACCCCGACGCCGATGAAGACGTTTACGCATACAACCATAACGAAGCCTTGAATACCGATGGTATTCCCGACATGCTCCGCGAAGCAAAGCACGGTGGTGACTTCGTACTGCGTTCCTATCGTCGTGCAAAGGGCGTCATTGATGACATGGCTCTTTCCGTAGGCGACTTCGGCTCTGACCACGGTTGGTGGGGCCGTCCTGAAAGCCAGGACAAGCTCCCTCTGGACCCGTCCAAGGGCGACCCGGCACTGCGTCGTGGTGGTCCTCTTTCCAGAACCGTCCGTCTTGGTGAAATTGGTTCCAATATCGGCGGCGAAACCGTAGCCGGCCTTGCAATCCTCTCTAAGGACTACCAAGTATTCGATCCGGCCTTTGCAGACTCCTGCTTGATGGTCGCCGAAAAGATGTACGACTTTGCAAAGAACCTGGCTCAAGGCAAGTCCAGCTATGATGGTGGCAAGCCTTTCGTTCACAATAAGAAGGCTGCAGGTTGGAACACTCCCGCTTACAACGGAAACAATGAATTCGTAGACGACATGGCACTTGCTTCTGTAGCCCTTCTTTACGCTACAGGCAAAAAAGAATACGCGGATGATGCTCTCCGTAATAAAAATATGTATCCAGGCCAGCAGTTCCACGACACTCCCGCCGACCAGGCTCCTGGATTCTTCAGAGGCGGCTGGTTCGTCACCAACGACAAGGGCTTCTTCAAGAACGGTAAGAACACCAGCTGGGCAAACGCATACGCTTTTGCAACCTACGCTCTTTATAAGTTGATTCTTCAGGATAAGAACAAGGCTATCACGGAATACGGCCTTGACGAAACCGAATGGCTCAACGCAGTCGAAGACTGTATCTCCAGCATGATCAGTAACCTCGGTGAAAGCAGCAACGAAACCTTCACCGGAGCAATTGAACTGCCCAAGAGCGGCAACTGGAAGGACAAATATGGCGGCATCAAGTACGATCCCATGTGGTACGCCATGAAGACGGACCAGGAATGGATTTACAACCGCTACCAAGCAGGTAACATTTTCGAAGTCCTCGCCTACGCAGACGTCGCAAACGACATCAAGACCAAGGGACTTGTCCTACCCAATATGGGAAGCCCGGACTGGAAGGCCGACGAAATGTACCAGTTGGGCATCAACCAGCTCAACTACCTGTTGGGTGTCAACCCCTGGGACATATCTTTCATCTTGGGTATCGGTGATAAAAACGATGCCCACCCCCACCATCGTGCAGCCAACCCCGAAGGTAAAAACATGCCAGGCGCCAACTACAAGTACAATCCTCCTGTGGGCGCCCTCTATGGTAGTGTTGTTCCCGGCAAAATGGTCAATGGACGAATGAACGGCCTCGGCAAGTTCGGCATGTCTACCATGATCAATGGTACAAAGAACATGATCATCGCCGAAAAGATGAGCTGGGAAGACTACGAAATTTCCGAAACCTGTATCGACGCTGCAGCATCCCTTGTAAGTACCGGTATGCTCGCTGCCCAGAAAATTGACAGAAAAGAACGTCCCAAGGTCAGCGTGGAAATTCGCCACGTCAGCATGGACTCCGCAATCGTCATGGTGAAGTTGTCCAAGCGCGGTTTTGCCCAGCTTAGCTACGGTACCGACGAAAAGTCCATGACCACCGCCGCCGCCCCCGATAGCAACATCGCCGGCATGCAGCACGAAATCATTCTCCGTGGTTTGGAAAAGGGTACAACCTACTACTTCTACGCCACCGGCACCAACGCCTATGCAGCCGACAGCATCACAACCAAGTACATGGTAGACAGCACCCAGACTCCGTTCTCCTTCACCACTTTGAACGCAGTTGAAAGCGCACAAATTGCAAATATCACCGTATGTAACATGTTTGGCGATACTGCAGAAGTGATGTGGTACACCCCCAATGGCGAATACGAATCCAAGATTTACTGGGATACCGTCCCCCACGCAAAGGCTAGCGAATTCGCATTCAATTCCGGCAACGGCAATGCAGACATTTCCGGCATTCCCACCAAGTTCCATTATGTGAAGATTGGCGGTCTTAAGGAACAGACCACTTACTACTACATGGTTGAAAGTAACGGTGTCCAGCAAAATGTGGACGACAACGGCAAGATTCTGAAATTCACCACCCCTGTTGGCTGGTACGACTTCTCTGTAAGAACTTACCAGTATGAATTCAGTGGTCTGGACTTCCTGAACATCAACATCTACAATAACGAATCTAGAGCATTTGATAGCCTCGAACTCCGCATGTACTTCACCGCAGTCCCGGAAGACGTGGAAAAGTGTGCTTTGCTCATTGATATTGATATTCCTCAGGCTTACGATGAAGCAGGCTTTAACCACCCGCTTCTGGACAAGTACGGCAACGACGTTCAGACCGAAACTCGCGCCCTTATGCGTAACGCACGTCCCGTTCGTCTTGACGACACCTACAACGCAGCAACTGGCGAATACGACTATTACTTCCCCGTACCTCTCGGTGGAACAGAAATGAAGTCTTCTTCCAGAATCCGTCTGGACTTCGCATTCTCCTACGGTATTTCCAACGACGGATACCAGACCTGCGAAACCTTGAGACAGCGTCCCAGGAAGCGTATGAGCGCAACCTCCGGAGACTGGTCTTGGCGTCCCCATAAGTTCCAGGTGGATGGTGCAGACTACGACGGCATGCCTGCCGAAGAAAAGGAATACGGCGACTTTGACGTAGACATTCCTATCAACCCCTACATCACCGTCTATCGTAAGAACGAATTCATTTGGGGCTACAGTCCTTCTTCTCAGGAAATGAGCACCAAGAAGGCTCACTACGAAATGGAAGTGACCTACGACGCTCCGTTCAATGTCTCCGACGGTTCCTACGTACAGATCGACCAGACCAGCAGTGTCGTTCACGTTACCGGACACGCCTACGTTTCCGAAGGTGGCTACATCACCAAGGTTTGGACTAACGGTCAGTTGCTCGACGCCGAACTTCGTGAAATCGAAGGCGAACGTTATCTCGTATCTCCCACCTACGGAATGGTCGCCCACTACAACTCCAAGGGCGAAGAAAACGACCAGGACTCCCTTGGCCTCTGGACCTTGGATATTCCTGTGAAGATGGGTATCGGTAGTAACAAGATTGACATCACCCTGTTTGCAGGCGCCGACCCCAACAATCCGGAATGTGCAGAAAACGGCGGCTGCGCCTTCGTGAACAGAACATACTACGTACAGTTCACCCGCGGAAACGCAACCGCATCTGCCTTGACCATCAAGGGTGAAGCAGGAAACAGCGTTGACTCCCCTGCAGATCCCAAGGGAACAAGTTTCTACATCTACCTTACCGACAAGGACAAGGCCAACTACAAGGGCACCCTGAACGTCAAGGTACTTAACAGAAAGAAGCAGGATTCCTTGATGGTAAAGATGGTTGAAGACGCTGCCAACCCAGGTTCCTTCAAGAGCGCTAACTTGATTACCGCATTGAACGTCTCCAAGAATTCCAGAGACAAGGACAAGCAGATTTCCTTCTTTGCCGGCGACACCATCCAGGTCATCTACTTGGATCCGGACGATCCGGAAGACGAATCCAGGCAGTCCTTCTTCGCAGAGGCTACAACACCGCTGCCGGAAAAGATTCTCGCCCAGGATTCCGACTGCGATAACACAGCAGACAAGTTGTCCATCCAATTCTCTAATGCTCTTAACGCAGCAATTTGCAGCTTTGACAGCATCCGTATCTTCATCGAAGGTATGAGAGATTCTGTCACCCTTGCTGTGGACCAGGCTTCCGCCAAGGACAAGGATGTGGTCGTAATCGACCTGCCGGCAAGTCTCGGTATTCCGGAAAATGCAAGTCCCACAGGCAAGGCAACTCTGTTCATGACTGCAGAAGGCGAAGTAAGCTATACCGAATTCAATATTTCCGATGGTATCCCGCCCCGTCTCCAGAGCGTTACCATCCTTGAAAATCCGGATAGAAAGGAAGACTCCTACGATATAGTAATGATTTCCTTCACCGAACCGGTACAGCAGATCAAGGCATGGCCTCTCAGCGTAACCGGTCTCGACGGAGCCGCAGTTCCTCAGACCTCCATCCAGGTTATTGAAACTCCGTCCACTGATAACGACGGCAAGAGCTACATGTTCACCATTGCAGGCAACAGCAAGGGCGAAATCCTTCCTGTTGGAGGCGAAGCCGCCATCAGTTCTACTGTACAGATTGCAGACTTCGGCTTCAACCAGTTGGTACCCAAGAACAACTGTAAGCAGGTGTTCATTGCGGAAACTCCGAAGCCCGTTCCTGTAAATCTTGCAGAAATGCGCGACCTGGAAGGCGACGGCTATCCTGACGAAATCTATATCCGATTCGAAAAGAAGCTCCGTCCCAAGGATGTTCTCGACAGCTTCGTTGTCGAATGGGGTTTCAACTCCGAAACCAGAAGCTTCATTACCAAGGCAGACACTTCTACTCACCAGATTGTGCCCGTAGACAACTCCTGGAGCATCCAAGACAGTATTGGCGAACCCTACGAAATCATGATTGATTCTGTAACGTCAATCGTAAGGGACACCTTCAGTATTGTGACCATCAATATTCCCACCACAAACTCCTTCACACAGGGAGCAACAACTGGTGCATACGATGGCTACGGCAGAATCACTCCGCGCCTGGGTCCGGAAGGCGGCTTCTTCGACACCCGCTATCCGGTCAGCGACAAGTGCCCGCCGGTTGTCGTAAGCGCAACCTGGAAATCTGCCGAAATCAAGGGCAAGCAGACAGACATTCTTGAAGTGATCGTGTCCGAGCCCCTGGATACTGTCGCCCATAATACTGATTACTTTGAACGTTTACGCGATGGCAGTGCAGGAACCTACTATAGTCCGCGAACCAACGCCGCTCACTCCATCTATAAGTCTTCTACCAGAGGCTACACCTTGACCTATTCTCACGACGCCTCGGGTGCATTCTGGCTCACAGACTCTATCCGACTGGTTCCTGTCGCAGAACGTTCCTACCTGAAGGATAAGGTTGGTTTAATTGCTGGCGCAGGCACCCCCTGGGTACCTATCGTTGGCCGAATCACTAAGGCCAAGTTCAAGGTTGACGTGCTTGAACCGATTACTGCCGTGAACAAGGAAAACATTTACGGCGGTCTGCCTTTGCTCCCCAACGAGCACTTTAGACTTTCCGTCAAGAACAAGGAAGGTGCAACCATCGTTGTGGCTTCTGGATCAAATAAGCTCCAGAATGTTGCTAGCGCACCCATCCCCAACTACGAGCATGCTGGTCCGGTCTTCAAGATCGAAGTCACCATGCCCGAAGTTCTTGCAACAACGCAGCTCGGAGAAGCTAAGCGTGCCTACGAAGTCGCCATTGCTGTTGACTTCTACAGCAACATCGGCTCCTTCGTAAACAGCACCACCTACAAGTTCAACCCGGCCGACTTTACGGATTACATCTCTGCAGCAAACAGTTCTATCACCTTCTATCTTGAATGGTGCGCACCTAAGGACTATCCGCTGAGTGCTGAAGGACGAAAGATTGCTACAGGTCCGTACATCGCCAAGTTTAACGCAAAGGCTAAGGGCAAGTACGTTGCAACCGTCCCTGATGAAGGGGACAACCAGAAGAGTTTCAACGCCAACGAAACCCTTACGAAGACATTCGGATTTAGGAGAAGCAAGAAATAAGATGATTTCTTGACCTGACATTCGCAACGAAAGAATGTGACCTTATGGGCTCACATTCTTTTACGTATTTAGAATTGGGAAAAATAGAGGAATGATGATGAAAAAAATGCTTGGTTTATTCGTTTTGCTTACGTCGCTTTTCGCTGGAGAAGCGTTCGCTGACATGGGCCTGCCCAATTTGGACAGAACCGACAAGACCCATGAACGCCGTTATCTGGACTCCATCAACGTTTACAATCGTCGTCCGATTCGTTTGAACCAGAGTGGTTTCAGACCCCAGGACTACAAGTACGCCTACGTGGCCGATGCTACAGAAAAGAAGTTCTACGTCATCGACGCCAACAGCGGTGCCGAAGCCTGGAGCGGAACTCTGACGGAAATCTCCTACAACGAGCCGATTAAAGATGCTGATGGCAAAGTTACTGGTCACCGTCCGGCAGCCATCAAGAAACCCAACATGTACGTCAATGGACAATTCATGCAGGGCGACGACAACAAGTTGTACGAGTTCGGCGTACGAAGTGACGAGACCTCTGCAACAGAAAGGCTTTACCGCGCAGACTTCACAGGTCTCTCCCCTTCTACTCCTGGTGAATATTTCGTGGTTGTGGGCAAGGACACTTCCGCCACCTTCCATATCCATCCTTCCATTTTCAATTCCATTCTTGAAAACTCCCTGAAGTTCTTCGGAATCCAGCGTTGCGGAAATACCAAGTCTCATTTCCACGGTGCTTGCCACTTGAAGGACGGTTCCGCTGTAGGTCACGATCTTACCGGTGGTTGGCATGACTGCGGTGACCACTTCAAAGTATCTGAAACCCTGGGCTATACAGCCTACGTTCTTTCCATGGTGTACCTCACCTACCAGGATAAGGCAGAAGACCGTTACGGTAATTCCTATGCAGACACCGTGTTTACCGATGGTATCCCCGATATTTTGTACGAAGCAAAGATTGGTACCGACTACCTGCTGAAACTTTACAATGCCTCCAAGGCAGACGGTCTCATTGAAAAGGGCGACATGTATCATTCCGTGGGTGTATCCCAGGCCGACCATGAATACTGGGACTTGCCGGAACGTCAAGATGGCCAAACCCCTGCAAAGGGTGGTCCCGACCGCGTTGTTCTCACTGACATCGGTTCCAATACTGCAGGTATGTTCATTGCAGCCATGGCAAACGTAGCCGTGGGTTACCGCGTTTACGACGCAGAATACTCTGACTCTTTGATTGCAGCTGCCAAGGACATTTACAAGAACGTTCTTATGCCCAGCTTCGAGAATTACATTTTCGGAGGTAATCCTGGCAAGACGACAGCCTTCCCCGGATTCTACACCGGCGGCGGTCCGCTCTATGATGACGGTGCCGCAGCTGCATTGGCTCTTTGGTATGCTACCAAGGATACGACCTACCGGTACGACCTCTATAAGAACAAGAACATTTTTGATAACGAATCCAACTACCATTTCAACCTGGATTACTTTAGGGCAGGTTTCCTTGGCAACCCCAGTGGTTTCACTCAGGGTGGTTGGGCAACAGACTACCAGAACATCCATTCCTATGTTCTCTTCGCCTTCCAGAAGTTGATCTTGAGCAATGAAGCAACCGCAACAGAATACGGTCTCTCCCCTGCAGAAAGAGACACCCTTTCTATGCGTACCATTGCAACGTTCCGCAAGGTTCTAGACAACAGCACTAACGACGGTGACTCCCTAGTTCTTGAAAATCCGGCAACACAGGGCGAACCCCACGAAGGTTCCAGCAAGTTGCATGTCATTACGCCCTACAACCTGGTTTGGACAAGTTTCGACTGGGGTGTCATGCGCTACAACATGGGCACCGCAAACGCAATCTTCTTGATGTATGAATTGACCGGTGACGAACGTTACCTCCGTGTCGCCTTGGATAACATGTACTTCATCTTGGGCGCAAACCCCTGGGATGTTTCCCTCCTCATTGGCGCAGGCGACAAGAACCTCAACCATCCCCACAATCGTTCAGCAAACCCCGACGGATACAACGCAGGCGGTATGCCTTACGAATATAGAGCTCCTCTCGGTGCCTTGATGGGTGGACGCGACCCTAACAAGACCTTGAGTGAAGACGGTATGGAATGGACCTGTACCGAAACCTGTATCGACTTTACTGCACAGTTCCTGTTCCCCGCACAGAGTCTCGCTCAGTCCCTGCCGCTGGATGTAGATGGTCCGTTGTTCAGCAACATTGCCGGCACACCCATTACCAAGACTTCCGCAATCATCAGCTGGGATGCAAACGAAGTGGCCCTGGTGACCGTATTCTACGGTACAAGTCCCGATGCGTCTACAGCAAAGTCTGTTGAACAGAAGAAAGCAAGCAAGGGCGGCTCTGTCACCATCGAAGGTCTCGTTCCTGGCGAAACCTACTACTTCTTCCTGGAAGGCATGGACACCAAGCGTAACATGACCACCGATGATAACCATGGTCAATGGTACAAGTTCACCATGACCACCACCGACACGGAAATCAGCGGAGTTACCATCTGCCAGGTGGATCATCGCAGTGCAAAGATTTACTGGTGGAGCAGCGACCGTATGAACGGTGTTGTGAACTACGGCACCTCTCTCAGCAATTTGACAGAAACACAGACTGCAAACGGCGGCGCAGTGCTCTTCCACGAAGCAGAACTCACCGACTTGAAGCCGGGTACAACTTACTACTTCAATGTTTCTTCCGGCACAAAGACCGACAACAATGGTGGAAAGGGCTACAGTTTCACCACAGACGCCTATTCATCCTACGCAGATCTTGATATCACCATCAAGCCCAGTTCCTACCAGGACGCTTGTACCGACTGGAAGGACTGCAAAAAGTTCTACTTCAACATTTCCAATAACGACACGATTCCCTTCGAAGATTTCGAAGTCCGTCTGTACCTTAGCAGCAATAATCTTTCCGCCATTTGCAATATCGCTCAGCCCTATGGTGGTAACGGCATTGTAAATGGCAACGTCCAGATTACATTCGGCACTGCACAAAGCGATGGCCTCGGTGCATACTACCTGCCAATCTTTGTGAAGGGTCTCCTGGAAGTTTCCGGTAGAATCCAGTTCGAAGTCATATTCAAGAACTACGATCCCAATGTAAAGACCGCAACCTTTGGCGACTTGGTAGACTCCTGGTCACTCCGCCCCCATACCGCAGCAGACGATCCGGAACAATTCAAAGGCGTCGATCTTACAAAGGGTCCCTACTACACTGGATCTGAATCGAAATACGTCGAAACGGTCAATGGCGTCCGAGAAGTTGCTTTCGTAAGAGACCCCTACATCGCAGTATTCTACCACGATCGTCACATCTACGGTTACACTCCGGACTACACTCCGGAAAACGGACCGCAGGTACACCGCACCGTCGACTTGCAGTTCACTTCTCCCTTCAAGAGCCCGGAATACTCTGTTGAAAAGCTTGAGTACAAGACTCTCTACGAAGGCTTCAGCAGTGTCTCACCTAGCGGCTTCCTTGACGATCTGGAAATGAACGGTGTGTCCCAGAAGTTTAGCTACGACAAGGGCAACCGTACGGACTCCTTCGTATTCTCCAAGGACACTACCCTCGCCTACGGCAACAACTACACAGAATGGGTAAGCTGGCATAACCACGGTGCAAACAAGAATACCGAAAACAAGTACGATTGCGCCTGCGCAATCTACCGCACCAACGTGGAAATCGACACAATCACCACTCCGCTGGAATCCCGCTACCTGGTATTTGACAAGAAGGAATACTCTGCCTACACAGGCAAGAGAGCCGAAATCACCGTCCAGCTTTTGGACAGCACCTTGGCACTCATTGACACCGTTGACCTGACACTAAACATCATTACAGACAAGGGAAATGTCATCTTCTGGAATTCTGCAACAGCAACAATTCCTGTTACCAGCATTACCCTCGTTAAGGGTGTCGCCACCTTCTATATCAGCTCCGAAGCAGAACTTGAAGCAACCATGGTTGCAAAGACCACTTCTTCTCAATACAACTACCAGTCTGGTACCGCCAAGCTCGTTGTTGAAAAACTTCCGGACTGGCCGATTATTGATGTGGCCAAGATGGTTGATCTGGACTGCGACAACATTCCTGACGCAATCAATATTTCCTTGACCAATGAATATCTGCCGAACCAGTCGTTCCAATCCGTCACCTTCGATTACATGGGCGTGTCCTACGAAACAACAAAGGTCATTAGCCTTAGCGGCAAGGAACTGGTGGTTGGCATCGATGTTCCTAAAAAGATCAACACCGCTCCCTCCGGAAAAATTTGGTTGAATTCCAAGGTCGGTTCTGCAATCAAGAGCCCTGAGGACTTCTACCAGGATGGAATTTCCCCGTCTGTTTTGTCCGTTTCCGTATTGGAAAGACTTCCCGACGCAAAGAGCGACAAGGTTTATATTGAATTCAGCGAGACAATCTCCGCTCCTGGCGAAGACTGGCCCCTGCAACTGTTCGACACGGACAAATCCTCAAAGGTTGCCGCACCGACAGTAAAGTTCTCCAAGATTTACAACGACTCCTTGAATATCTGGGAATTCGAAATTGAATCCGATGCAAGCGGCAATGCGGTTGTAACCGAAGGCATGTATGCCCAGTTGATGAGCAACAGCGCCATCAAGGACAAGAACGGAAACGGAGTCTCCGCCCTTTGCGGCCAGCCCATTCTTCCCATCCAGTTGAAGTTGATTCCTATTCCCATGTCCTTCGCCTCCATTTCCGATGAAGACAACGATGGTCTCGCAGAACACGTGGACATCACCTTCGAAAGAGAAATGGACAGCAGACACATGCCGGATAGCATTTCCATCATCTTCGGCACGACAGAACCTGAAACTTTGTGGGTTGCAGGAAACAAACTTAACGTCGGTTCTACAGCAACCGAAGTTTCCATCAATCTTGCAACGCCGTTCAGCTACGGAATTACCAGCGGAACCTACAGCGGTTCTTCCAAGGGCTTAGCCGTTGAAAATGCAGGTCTTGTAACTCAGCACCTCGGCTCCGGCGCAACTTACGAAGAAAACTCCGTACTTGGAGAAGACAGGGTTGGTCCCGTAATCGCCTCCGCAACAGTCAAGACGACAAAGAGCGTTGACTTAGTCCTCCTGAACCTTTCGCTTAGCGAAGCTGTGGCCCAGACGGACAAGGCTCTTCCGCTCTATGATCAAAAGCAGGGTGACAAGGTCACATCTATCACAACCAAGGATGTTGCAACAACGACCATGGTTGGAAACAAGCAGATGACCATTGGTTACAACAGTTCCAGCGATCTCGCCCCCAACGACGGAGACTTCGTTCGTTTGCTCCCGAAGAATCTAGGTACATTTATTGATATGCAGGGCAACATGCCTGCAACCAACGCTCCGTGGGTTCCGATTTCCAACAGCGGTAAACCGAAGATTCAGTTCAAGGTCAATCTCGTAGACAAGGTTACCACTTCCGACAAGAATGTCGTCTCCGCAGTTCCGAGCAACAAGAACATCAGACTTTTCATTCTGAACCCGAAGACAAAGAACCTCGAACTCATCCAGAACGAAAACGTGGTACCCATGGCCCAGGCCATCGATTCCACATCCTTGCAGGGTGCCGTTTGGAAAATCGAGCTCACAGTTCCTCGTGGGGCCTCCGGTATCGAAGCTCCCGCTTGGGATTCTCTGAGAGTCCGTTACAACATGCCTATCTACACGAATATCGGCAGCTACGTAAATCGTCTGGTAGGAAAGTTCAATGTAAGTTCAAGCCAGTATCTGTCCTCTGCAGGCAAGGTCATCTTCTTCGCAGAATGGGCTAGCATGCCTGGCACAGGCCTCCAATCTGAAGATGGACAATCTGCAGGTACCGGCGCTTACATTTACAAGGCTCAGCTGAGTACAACCTTTGTCCCGAACAAGGATAAGGATCCTGAAATCGTCAAGAAGTTCTCCGGCAAGAACTCCTATGACAAGACAGAAACCTTCGGTATCAAGCGAGTAAAGTAACATGGCCGAAAGCCTGTATTCAGATTCTCCCTACCTGCTGATTCTGTCATTTACAGCGTTAGCATTGTCATTTTATTTTCCCGTCTTGATGGGAAGTAAGATGACCGTGCAAACGGTTCCAAATTCGTTGAAGAAACTCGTCATCATCAACATTATCTGGAACTTGTGCAGCATCATCGGCATCATCTTCTTTAGCGGAGAAATTGAATCAGGCTCCACGGCATATAATCTTCGTCAAGTCCTTGTCGGGTTCCAAGCTTTGGCATGGGTTCGATTGGGCATGGTTTCTTATGAAATCGGCGAAATGATCATGTTCAGCAAAATAACGACGTTGCGATATGTATCCAACATTTTCGCAACCGTTCTTATTATCGCTATCACCGTTCTATTTATACTCGACCCTACCATTCTTTCGAACCTGGATTTCCTTGAATTCAAGATACTCAAGACCAATCCGATTTTTGCCTGCTATTGCGGAATCTACTTGCTATTCATGCTGCCGGTATTCATCGGATCCATTTACCAGCTTCTTCACGGATCCATACAGGCCATGGACCAGGCATTGGCAAATACGGGTGCCTACATGGCAGGCACTTACGCCTTCTTCGCAACCATCGCATGCGCCTTCGACATTATCATCCCCTTCACAGTCAATCTGCAGACATGGTCCGGACCGTTCCATTTCATGGTCTGGCATCAGTTCCTGACACTGTTCCTCACCTTCCTTTGCGGCCAGTACTACACGTCCATTTCCTTCAAGAATAAAAGTTCTCTCTGGTTCCTTAGGAAGATCATCAGCAAGATGGACGATGGCATCATCTACTTCAACGATGATGGAAAAATTGAATACGCAAACTACGGTGCCGTAAAGCTTCTTGACACTTCGGCCGAAAGCCTCCAGGGGAAATCCATTCGAAGCGTGTTCCCCCCGAATCTGAACTTTTTCAATGAGTTTGTCTATAACGACATTCAAATGGACATCAAGGGAGAACGTCACTCCTTCAAGATTCATTTCTTCAAGGTCCGTCAGACCATGACAACCTTGATGAATGTCGCCTACTTCATTGACCAATCCAAGACTCTGCTTCTTCAAAAAGACTTGAAGACCTTGAACGAACAGTACGTGGAATACACCCACGACTTGGTGCGTTATCAGGACAGATTAAATAGAGAAGCTAGAATCAAGGCCGAAAAGGAAAACGTCCTGAACACCTTGATTAACGCATTGCCTTTTAGAGTCTGGTACAAAAACGAACAGGGCGTTTACCAGAAGCAGAACCAGCTTGACTTGGACAATCAGGGTTCTCTGGAAGGAGTCAATGATTCCTTTGACAATATTTCTCCTTACGAACGTAACGCACGTGAAAATGGTGAAGCAGGGGTTTATACCTCCTACGTAAACAAGGATGGTGTAGAAGTTACCCAGGACGAGGCAAACCGACTGACCAAAAACGGAGAACTGGTACAGACCTTCGACAACATGTACATCCCTATCCTTCAGGGACAAGCCCCATTCAAGACGCTTTGCATCAAGGTGGACATGACGAAGCAGCGTCGCCTGGAACAGGAACGAAACATGCTCCGCGAACAAAAGTTCATCCATAGTCGTCTCGAAGAACTGGGTACCATGTGCGGCGCCTTCGCCCACGACTACAACAACATTCTCGGATCCCAGATTGGTTTCTGCCAGCTGGCCCAGGAAATGCTTCCCAAGGAACATCAGGCCTACATGTTTATCAGCGAAGCTTTGAAGGCCGCAGAACGTGGCAAGACCTCCTTGGAAGAATTGCTGAATGCAATCCGCGGAAATGCAAAGTCAGCAACCCCTGCAATCGTCATTTCGCCCTACATGATCATCGAAGACGTGGTGAAGAAGCTGACATTGACTTTGCCGCCGAACATCACCCTCAACAGCGAGAACATGGATCACAGCATCAAGATCCGCGGCATCGTTGCTTCGTTGGACCGAATCATCAGCAACATGGCAAACAACGCTATTTTCGCCATGAAGGAAACCGGTGGTACGCTCACCTTCCAGCTGATTCGCGACGAACTGGCAGAACAGTTGGTTACCCCCTTTGCGCCGCCCATTCCTGCAGGCAAGTACGCAAAGATTATCATCTCGGATACTGGTTCCGGCATGGACTCCAGCACCTTGGAACGCATTTTCGCACCGTTCTTTACCACAAAAGCACCTGGCGAAGGCCTTGGTTTAGGTCTTTCTTCCGCCCTTCGACTGCTAAAAGAGGGAAACGCGTACTTTACTGTGCAAACAACCCTCGGCAAAGGAACTACATTTAATCTATATTGGCCTTTAGAAACTGAAATCAAGGAGAGCTAATGTCTACCATCTTGGTAATTGACGATGATGAACAGTTCAATCTGATGTTGAAATCCGCTCTTGAAATCAAGGGCTACACTGTAGAGACCGCAAGCAATGGCCGTGACGCCAAATCTCTCTATCAGAACAACAAGTATGATGTAATCATCACTGACATCATCATGCCGGACGTGGATGGCTACGAAGTCATTTTGGACCTGCGCCGTTTGAACATGAGCGACCGCACTATCGCTGTTAGCGGTGGCGGACGTACTGCTGCAGAAGACTACCTGGTCACTGCACAGCACTTCGACGTTGCAGCAACCTTCAACAAGCCCGTGGACCTCCAGGCTCTGCGCGCCAAGGTTGAAGAAATCATCAAGAGCCATTCCTAATAGGATTCTCTTCTAGAAAATGAACATCCTAATTGCGGATTCCGACCAGAAATTCGTAAACGACATCCAGCGTTCTTGGTCTGTGCCGAACACAAATCTTTTGACGTGTTCCGACGAGAGCGTTTTGATGCCTATGGTTAAGAAGGATTCGATAGACTTGGCGTTTATCGAAGTTCCCTTCTTGATGATGGACAACATGGATATGGTGAGCTACCTGAAGGAGCGTCACCCAGGGATTGAAATCTTCATTTTGTGCGACGACCGCAACTGGCAGGGCGCCGCAAGCGCCATTACACGAGGCGCAAACAGTTTCCTCAAGAAGCCCATTACGTTGTCGCTTCTGGAAGCAACTGCCCAGAAGATCCAGGCACAACTGCAGAACAAGTCCAACAGCCAGCTCATGGAATCCCAGGTGCTGGACAGCCTTTTGGGCAACACTGCAGAAATGCGCAAGATCCTCAAGACCGTATACAAGATTGCGCCCACAAACAGCACCGTCTTGATAACCGGTGAATCTGGTTCCGGTAAGGAATTTCTGGCTAACGTAATCCATCGTTACAGCAAGCGCGCTACGGAGCCCTTCGTAGCTGTGAACTGCGGTGCTATTCCCGAGAACCTGGTGGAAAGCGAATTGTTCGGTAGCAGAAAGGGCGCCTACACTGGTTCCACCACCGACAAGAAGGGTTTGTTCGAATCCGCCAACGGTGGCACCTTGTTCCTTGACGAAGTGGGCGAACTCTCCCCCGCAACACAGGTCAAGCTTCTGCGTTTCTTGCAGAGTCACGAAATCCGTCGCGTGGGCGAAACTGAAGCCCGCTACCTTGACGTCCGCATCATCGCAGCAACCAACAGGAACCTTCAGGACCAGATGCGTAACGGCAACTTCCGTGAAGACCTGTACTATCGTTTGAATACGTTCCACTTGCAGTTGCCGCCTCTTCGCGACCGCAAGCCGGCGCTCCCCAACCTGATCAAGTATTTCATCTTGAAGAACAAGGAATCTCAGGGCAAGGAAATCATTGACCTGGAACAGGCTGCACTTTACGCACTGACCAAGTACCAGTACCCGGGCAACATCCGTGAACTGGAAAATATTTTGGAACACGCCATCGTTCTTTCCGAGAACGGCATCATCCGCTTGGAAGACCTTCCTGAAAACGTCCAGGAATGCGCCAAGGAAAAGACCATGGCCATCCCCCACATCAAGGGCTCAGAGGCCATCACCGAAAGTGCTGTCGTAGAAGATCAGCCCCGCCAAATCGGTTGCGGAGAAAGTGTTCCTGCACAGGCGGCAGCCTCTGTTCAAAGCGGTGAAATTCTCACTTTGGAAGAAATGGAACGTCGCCACATTCTGAACGCACTCAGTGTCTGCAACGGCAACCGCACCGAAGTCTGCAAGAAGCTCGGCATCAGCCGCGCTACACTTTGGCGTAAGCTTAAAGAACTTAAGATTGAAATGGAAGGCGGCGAAGACTAGCGCGAATTGCGTCGGCCTTAAACTTCCACAAGGGTAGCTACAAGGCAAGAATCCTTGGTACTGCCACTCCCCACAAAATCAATATCCTGAGAACGTTTCCAGACGGTCTGTGCATTAGCATGAACTGTTCCTACGGCATCGCGTACACTACGAGCGAAGGCATTCAAATTGAACTCGCTGTAGTTGGAACTAACCATGAAGAATCCCTTAGGATTCAAGAGCGTGGCACAGTCCGCCACCAAAGGCATCAGGTGTTCGCGCACATTGAAATTCGCACCCTTGAAGCGAGCGAAGCTAGGCGGATCCAGAACGATTCCGTCAAACTTCAAGCCCTTCTTCTGGGCCCAGTGAACATACTCCACCGCATTACCGCGGAAGAATTCTCCCGGTCGTAAATCAAGACCGTTCAACGCATAGTTTTCACGGCCCTTGTCCAAAATCTTTCCACTGATGTCGGCATTGGTCGCAATAGTGGCTCCACCCAGTCGGGCATGCACAGAGAATGTGCAAGTGTAACTGAAGAGGTTCAGAAAACGACGACCTTCACACATTGCGCCCACATCAAGACGCACGTGACGCATATCCAAGAACAGGCCCGGATTCACCGTGTCCAAAAGGTCCACATTCAATGTGGCCTTGCCTTCGCGCACTGTACCCAAGGAATCCGCAGCAGTGCCAATCAGCACATCCATAGGCGGGTTTTCCAGGGACTTTCCCGAACGGGAAAGGCGTTCCTTAGTCACAAGGCAAATAGGACTAAAAGCCTCGCCCACAGCTTCTGCAATCACGTTTTTCTGGGACAGCATCTCGGGACCGAAAAACTGAATCTGGAACCTGTTTCCAAAACGGTCCAAGGTCATTCCAGGAAAACCATCTGCAGCTCCATTCACCACGCGATAGGCGTCGGTAACGTCAAAAAGAGGACTGCGCTTTTCGTTGGCAGTCTGCAGAAGATCCTTTAATTCGGTCAATTTCTGGGGCATGGACAAAAGCTAAAAAAAAAGTGGCGAAGCTTCAACATTGTCCGTATTTAAAGAGAGAAGAGAATCATCAAAGCCTTTAATTTCAAGAGGAGAACCAACATGGCAGAGACGACAAAGACCCAGTACAATACCGTGAAATGGATCAAGGAAAAATTCAAGTCGGAACACCCCTTGTCCAAGGACGAAGAAGATTTGCTTTTCAATCTAGCGAAGAAAGGCAACAAAACTGCAAAGACAAAACTTTTGAAAGCCAACATGAAGTTCGTAATCCAAGTGGCGTCTAGTTACCATAACGAGAGCCTGACCCAGGAAGAACTGATTAACGAAGGAGCCATCGGGCTTTGGAAGGCCATGGACTATTACGACCCGTCCCGAGGCGTACGCTTTATCACCTATGCGGTGTGGTGGATCAAGGCGTCCATCACTCGCGCCATCAGCGAGAAAGGAAGCATGGTGCGGCTCCCCCTCAATCAGCAGACTCTGCTGCATAAGGCAAGGGCGAAAAGCGGCGGCCAGCAGCTCCCCGCCGAAATCAAGACATTGGAAGCCATTAGCGGCAAAACGATCTCCCTAAGCGCCACCTTTGACAACGAAAGCGGTATAAAGTTGGAAGACATTATTGCCGATAAGAACGCAGACAATCCAGAAGAGTCTACAGAGAAATACTTTATCCGAAAATTTGCGAACAAGCTGCTCAACAAATTGCCTGCAAGGGAACGGCAGATTGTGAAGGATTTGAATGGCGTGGACCGCGACTGCACCAGAAGCATCCGTGAGGAAAGCCTATTCCTCGGACTTTCCCGCGAGCGCATCCGTCAGCTAAGAGACCAGGCAAGGCTTCGCCTTCGCCGCACCAATAGCGACGGTCATTTGAACCCCTCGTTAATGGAAATCATGTCATAAAAAAGGAGCCTTTCAGGCTCCTTTTCAAATACTGCGACGCATGTTTTCGCGAGGCAACTTGCGTTGAAAAATTACTTGTCCAGAGTCTTGATTTGGTCAACGAATTCGCCCACTTCCTTAAATTCGCGGTAGATGGAAGCGAAACGAACATAGGCCACCGGGTCCAACTTCTTCAGTTCCTGCATCACCAGATTACCAATCTGTTCGTAGGACACTTCAAAGTTTTCTGTAACAGTCAATGCATTTTCAACGTTGATTGCCACCTGTTCCATTTCCATAGTGGAAATGGGGCGTTTCTTGCAGGAGTTCATGATACCCTTCAGCAGCTTTTCGCGCTGGAAGGCTTCATGTTCACCACTACGCTTGATCACGGTAAGAGGCTGAAGTTCCACGTATTCGCGGGTAGAGAAACGACGACCGCATTCGACGCATTCACGGCGACGACGGATGTAGGAGCCGATAGCGCGGCTATCGACTACCTTGTCGTTATCTTTCTTGCAAAACGGACAGATCATGATTAGTGGTTGGTGGTTAGTGGTTGGTGGTTAGAAACTTTAGAAAACGTTCATCTCTCGCATTTCCTGTTTACGGAATCAAAGATTCCTAACCACTGTTTACTAATCACTTTTAGTTATTCTTCTTGAATTCCTCGACGTTAGCCTTGTATTCAGCCAGGTATTCCTTAGCGGCAGCCACAACTGCTTCCGGAGTGTAACCGAATTCCTTTTCCAGGACGCCAGCTGGAGCGGAAGCACCGAAGCGTTCCAGACCGGAAACCTTACCGAAGCCACCCACGACCTGAGCGAACAGGAGCGGGAGACCGCTGGACTTGGCGAACACCGGAGTCCACGGGGTAATGATGGAATCGCGGTATTCCTTGCTCTGGCTCATGAAGAGAGCCGGGCTGATCATGGAGACCACGCGAACCTTGAGACCTTCGGCGCGGAGAACATCTGCAGCGTCGTGAGTCAAGAGAACGTCGGAACCGTTGGAAACGAAGGTGAGGTCCGGACGGGCTGCACCGCAGTTGTCACTAACAACGTAAGCACCCTTACGGCACTTGGCAGCGTCAACCTTGCGATCACCCGGGAGAGTCTTCACGTTCTGGCGGGTAAGAATGATAGTGGTGGGGCTATCGTTGTTTTCGAAAGCCATTTCCCAAGCGGCAACAGTTTCGAATGCGTCTGCCGGACGAAGGACCAGCATTTCGGACTTACCGTTAGCCTTCTTGAGGCCTTCCAGCAAACGAATCTGAGTTTCGTGTTCGATAGGCTGATGAGTAGGACCATCTTCGCCAACGCGGAAGCTGTCATGAGTGTACATGAACTTCACCGGCAGGCCCATGAGAGCAGCCATACGGAGAACCGGCTTCATGAAGTCGCTGAACACGAAGAAGGTTGCGCAAATCGGATAGAGACCGCCGTGGAGGGCGATACCGCAGCAGATAGCACCCATGGTAAGTTCGGCAACACCGACCTGGACGAAGCCGCCCTTGAAGTCGTTTGCGCGGAAGATACCGGTCTTGTTGAGGAAGGCCTGGGTATTATCGGAGTTAGAAAGATCAGCAGAAGAGCAGATGCAGTTCTTCACGTTTTCAGCCAGGTGACCGAGGATGGTACCAGAGGTAACGCGGGTTGCAACGCCTTCCTTGAGTTCGAGACCGGTGAGGTCAATCTTCGGAGCCTTGCCAGAGAGCCATTCCTTGAGGGTTGCTGCCTTTTCAGGATTTGCAGCGTCCCAAGCAGCCTTTTCCTTCTTCCAGGCTTCGACTTCCTTGCGAAGTTCGGCCTTGCGAGCTTCGAATGCTTCAGCAACGTCCGGGAAAATCTGGAACGGTTCTGCCGGATCGCCACCGAGGTTCTTCACGGTTGCGTCGGTAGAAGCACCAGCGGCATTCAGCGGCTGGCCGTGGGTAGAGACAGCACCTTCGAAGGACTTGCCGTCTTCGGCAATGGCGCCCTTAGCCATGGTGGTGTGACCGATCACGATGACCGGTTTTTCAGTTTCTGCCCAAGCAGCCTTGAAAGCCTTGCGGAGAGAGGCAATGTCGGAACCATCGGAGTCAATGACGCGGAAACCCCATGCTTCGTACTGCTTCACGAAGTCGTGGCTCATCACGTCTTCGCAGCGGCAGGAAAGCTGGACCTGGTTGGCGTCATAGAAGAAAATCAAGTTGGAGAGCTTGAGGTGACCAGCGACGCGGCCCACGCCGTAAGCGATTTCTTCTTCGAGACCGCCATCGGAAACCAGGCAAACCACCTTGTGGTTCAGGATGTCGCCGAAACGTTCCACCATGAAGCGTTCTGCGATAGCGTTACCGAGGGCAAGACCATGACCGATACCGAGGGGGCCACTGGAGTTTTCGATGCCGAGGGCAACTTCAACTTCCGGATGACCAGGGGTACGGGAACCCAACTGGCGGAAGTTCTTCAAGTCTTCCATGGAGAGCTTACCCTGGAGGGCAAGTTCGGAATAAAGAAGTGCAGACATATGGCCCGGGTCCATGAAGAAACGGTCACGGGCTTCCCAGTTGGGGTTTTCAGGGTCAAAACGGAGGAATTCTGCGAAAAGGAGGGTGGTAGCGTCAGCTGCACCCATGGCTCCACCCGGATGACCGGACTTTGCCTTCTGCACCATGGCAGCGGAAAGAATTCGAACGTTGTCGGCCGCTTTTGTAACTAATGCGTCTTGCACTTTATATATCCTCTCTCTAGTTTTAGAACGATGAGCCGTTCCAAATTTTGAGCCAAATTTAGTTTTTTAACACCACTCTTCAAGGTGAACAAACCTATTTGTACATTAAAATGTAAAGAAAGGTACTTTCCCCGCCATTAAGCTACACATTTGAACAGGAAATTCGGTAAAAAACGTCAAAAATCAGCGAAAAAGTCGTTGGTTGAACTCTATTTCGAAGCCTGCATAGGAAGAGGAAATCTTTCGAAGGGCGGTGCACAAACCATCAGTTTTCCCCTGGTACGGGTAATTTCGACAGACTTTCAATTCAGGTGCGCGGGACCGGATTTCATCGATGATTACGTCTGCAATTTCTTTCTCCAAGGGGCGACTAGGATCATAAAGGACTCCCACATCGGCATTTCTTTCTTTTCCGTCCAGCACAGGCGTAAAACTGTGTATCGCCAAATGGAAAATGGGCTTTTCCGACGATCCAACAAAATTTTCCAGGGAATCTCGATAATCCAGGTAGTAAGCGAAAGCCTTTTTTCGCAAGGCATAATATTTAGCTACAGTGCGGTCATCAGCCAACGGAGCTGGAGCGCAATGTTCCCAAAACTCGCTGAAAACACTTTTATTCCAAAGGCTACGATTCAGGTCTATAAACAGCCTGCTGTATCTTCCTGCAGAATAGAAATCCGGTTTCAATTTCCTCACCAAGGCGTCATAAAGTTCCACCGCCCCAATATCGTATCCACGATGGGTATTCAGAATTTCCCGGGGAATTTCCAAATTACGGGCAAAGGAAGGAATGTCGTTGCGAGCATGTTCGCAAGTAACGATCAACTTAAAATCATCAAACATATGTGTCCCGGAGAACCTTACTCCACGTCGTACAAAGTATTTTCTGCAAGGCAACGGGCCAAGCGACCGTATTCGCAAACAAAATCGTCACGTCCCGGATTTGCCCCAACGTTTTTCACCAGGGCGCTGGCGAGAGTCCCGCGGTTGAACATTTTCTGGAGAAGAGTCAGAGAGTGGGCGGAAATCTTGGACTGAACTTTTGCGGTGATTTTCTTGATGAGTTCGCCTGCCGTGATTTCGGAAGCTTCGATACCGAAGGCTAGCAGGAAGTTCTTGTCGCGAATGATCGTCTTTTCGGCGAAGCGGGTGGTGTCCAGCAAGATTTTTGCGAGGGCTTCCGTCTCCAGCTTTTTCACACGGTTCAATGCGAAGGAAGAATCCAGCCCGGTGAAAGCTCCTTCGGTAAGACCCTTCAGCACCGCCACTTCCCATTCAGCGATGGCGATGTCGGCGTCGGGGCATTCCTGAATGTCCACCAGACGGATTTCCACGGCACCCCGGTCAAAGCGGGCGATGGCGCCACGACTATTGAGGAAAAAATGATTCAGCAAATGCTCCGGATCGTGGGGAGCGATATCCGCCTTCACCTTCTCGAAAATCTGCTTGTTGTAATCGTCGTAGGTGAATACGGCTTCCGGAATCACCATGCCTGCGATGCTGGGGATGCGATCCTGATTGTGGCGGTAAGTTTCGATACGGCCATCCAGGTAACCGCAGTATTTTCCATCCAGGAAGGGGCTGGAAGCGGCGATGGCAGGAATCAGGGGCAAGAGGGCGCGAATGGCTGCATGCAACTTCCCGAATTCTTCATCCCCATTGAAACTCAGGTTGATGTGGGTGCTCTGGAGGTTTGCCCAACCGTGGCCCTTGCAGTTGAAAATGCGATCGTAGGTCTCGTAGATTTCATTGCAGTCGTATGCCCACAACTGCATTTCCGCAGGATCCATAAAGGGGTGGGCTGCACTAGGCAGGAGCATGGCGTTAATGGACTTCAGCTTCTCATTGGCCAGCAGGATTTCCTTATGGAAAGCGGCACCAAGATTTTTCAGGTGGTCCACGGGGTTTGCGCACTTGAATTCCAAAACATGACT
The DNA here is from genome assembly GCA_024399065.1 of Fibrobacter sp. Taxonomy (NCBI): domain Bacteria; kingdom Pseudomonadati; phylum Fibrobacterota; class Fibrobacteria; order Fibrobacterales; family Fibrobacteraceae; genus Fibrobacter; species Fibrobacter sp. The sequence goes on from JAKSIB010000002.1 coordinate 172,338, forward strand.
CACCAGCTCGTTGGAAAGCCCAATGCTACCGTGTTCCACATCGGAAAGCTGTTCGCCGTTCTTATCACGACCCAGGGGCACGTCTGCACGAGGGAGGACATTTAAATTGTCACGGTCAACGATCATGTATTCCATCTCGATGCCGTATTTTTGCCAAAGTTTGTAGGAGTTCATAGATAGAATGCTCTCTCGTGTTGAAGTAGTTTTTGTTGGGCTGCGTTCAGGCGGTCTTCGATGCGGTGGCGCAAGGAACGCATGATGGCAGCGTAGATTTTTCTTTTACCGACCTGATCTTCAATCCCCGCGTCGATACTGGGGTTATCGTTGACTTCTACTACAATGGGGAGTCCGTTCCATTCCTTAAGATCCACGCCATACAAGCCGTTGCCAATCATGCTGCAGATTTTAAGCGCAGTCTTTACAACGCCATGAGGCACATTTTCAATCGGCAGACAGTCGAACATGCCGCAAATTTCATCCTTGTCCTCGCTGGCCCAGTTATAGATTTGCCAGTGGTCCTTTGCCATGTAGTATTTGCAGGCATAAAGAGGCTTTCCGTCCAGCACGCCAATGCGCCAGTCAAAATCCGTGGGGGTAAATTCCTGGGCAATCAAAAGGTCGCTGGTCGCGAACATCTTGTTCAGCGTATCTTCCAGTTCCTCGTTGTTGGTCACCTTCTTCACGCCCATGGAAAAACTGGAATCCGGAGACTTCAGCACCATAGGAAACCCGATTTCCTTGGCCAAGGTGTGTCGATTTTCGGAATGGGCGATAATGGTCTTTGGCGTATGGATTTTTGCAGCCTGCATCAGTTCCTGAAGGTACACCTTGTTGGAACAGCGGAGGATGCTATCCGGATCATCGATGACAGCGATACCCAAGGATTGTGCGCGGCGGGCAAAACTGTAAGTGTAATGATTGACGTTGGTGGTTTCGCGAATGAACAGAGCGTCAAATTCACCGACGCGGTGGTAATCCTTACGGGTAATCAGTTCCACACGGAAACCCGTTTCTTCGGCGGCCTTGATGAAGTTCTGGATAGCCTGGGCGTTACTGGGCGGCTCCTTTTCTTCAGGATTCGTAAGAATGGCCAAGTCATACAAGTAGTCTTCTTCCTTGCTGGTGGCGTAACGATTCTTTTCGAAGTATTCTTGGGCGAACTTGTTCACCAGTTCCATGTGGGTTTCCGGAATTTCATCCACGCAAATGGGGCGAATGCTCTGAATGAACCATTTCTGCTTAAAGATGAATTTGGCACGAAGAAGGGGCGCCTGGAACAGACGGTAAAGTTCCTGGGAAAGTTCCAAGTACTGGGGGCTCACATTCTGGCCGAAATAAATACTCAGGACGAACTCGGTTCCTGTCAACTTATGTAGACTCTTCTGAATCAAGTTGTCGATTTCGTCGGAAATATGCTTGATCACCGCAGTGGTCTTGAAATCACGCATATTCTTGACACCAGGAATCACCTTGTGGCCACGGGCTTCCGCCAAGAGGGACACATAGTAGCCCTTGCTCTGGTAACTATAATCCCTGCAGAGGTTGAAAACACGGGTATTACGGTCACTGTTGTACTTTTGGGAAATAAGGTAGTCCTGGGCAGAAACAACTTCTACGCCGGGTACATTAAGCTTCCAATTCTTCGGGTTATAAACAACAATTAATTTTTTCATAGGAAATTTTGGGTATGCAGTGGTTAGTGGCTAGTAAACAGGATTGCAGAAAAATGTCCGCAACCACCAATCACTAGTCACTAATCACTTTTCTACTACAAGAACATTGCCGTCGTAGGTCATGACGCCAAGGAGAATACTGTGGACCAGTCGGAACTTATCCACCTTGTAGTAAGGGCCGCCGCAAAGAGGATTTGCGCAGTCCGGATCCGCCACCAGGAACTGTTTCTTTTCATCAAGGCCGTACAGCACTACGAAATGGCCGCAAGGATCCCCGATGATATCATCAAACACAGAGCGGTTGTTTTCGTTGGTGTATTCCCGCTTGCAACCGTAGAGGTACGTGGCCGAAAGTCCGCAAAGAACAGGAACGTTCTTCTTGAAATACTTCTCGAACATGGTCGCCCGCAAGTCAGCGGTTGCCACGGTGCCACCCAGGTCAATAAAGCGAATATAGGCTTCGATAGCCTTCTTCAGTTTTGGAGCATGCTTCGCCTTGTGGAGCTGCACGAGCTTTGCGCGCAACTCCGGCATCTTGAGGCCGCTCCAGCTGGGGTCGAAAATCTTGAGATTGTAAGAATAGATGGTAACCTTAAAGCCCCGCTTCAGGGCGTCGATACCCAGGAACACCCCAAGGGTACCACCTTCTTCAAGGAATTCGATTTCAGAGATGAGTTGTTGAAGGGAAAGGTTTAAGCCAAGATGCGCATAGACCGCGTGGAGGCTCGTGGGGCCGCAGGTCACGTCATCTGGCTGCGGCAGAATCTTGATGTCCATCGTTTGCCTCTGTCGAACGCCCTGGCCAACATGACCTAGGCCCTGAACTTGGCGGTGTCGGTATTACTATCTAGCCGTCGATTGGACAAGCATAAAACTACCAATATCAAAGTGCAAAAGCAAGGGGGATGGAAGAATATTTTTTTTCGTATTATCTATATTATGGAGACACCCAAAGGAGAACAATGAAAAACTTCGTCACAGGTCTTTTAAAGAACTTGGCTCACCCCGGAACCATCTTCGGGCTGATTGTCGCCATTGCGGTTCCGTTCCTCATTTATCTGGCTCCGAACATCGGCCATAAGGCTACCATCCAGAATCTGGATCTGAACCTTCCCCTGCCCCTGTTCTTCATCCAGCTTATCGCAGGGATTGTTCTTCTGGTTCTTTTGCGCAAGGATCTGAGAGACTGGTGCAAGGATGTTCTCCCGGCAAAGTCCTACTCCATTCTCGCCGTTGTTTTCGCAGTCGCCATCGCCATTTTCGCCGGCACACAGATCGAAGCCCGCCACCGCGTTCAGAGTGACGAAAGCGTTTTCCTTTCTGTGGCCCAGAACATGTATTATAACCAGCAGACTGGAACTTGCAACCAGGGTTATTTTGAAAACGGCAACCTGAACTGCGTCGCCACCTCCAACAGTTTCAAGACCAAGGGTCTCTCCTTCCTGTACCTGTTGGGCATGCCCTTCCTGGGAACCGACCTTCATTGGGTGTTCTCCGCAGAACTGCTGATGCTCCCGCTGGCAGTACTTTTAATGTTCCTCGCGGTGGTCGCCTGGACAAAGCAGCCTCTTTTGGCCTTCTTCGCAGCCCTCCTGACCGGCCTACAGCCCACCGTACTTTTCCAGTTCCGTTCCATGTCCGTGGAACCCCTCTATATTTTCCTCTCCGCCCTCGCATTATTCACCTTCAAGTGGGCTTACGACCGTAACACCGTCAAGCATTGGGCATTGAGCGCTCTGATCCTCGCATTCTTCGCCCAGACCCGTCAAGAAACTGTTTTCTGCTTTGCACCCTTCATTTTGATGGCCCTCCCCAAGCTGCTGGACGAGAAAGGCGCAAAGACTCCCGTTTTCTTCGTCATTCTTTCCGTTTTCACCGCTCCGGTCCTCCTGACCATCAGCTACTTCCAGGGATTCGGTTTCCAAGGTGGAGAATTCGAAGCCCACGGCCACTTCCTTGAAGACGTAAAACGTAACTGGGAAGTCATGACCCAGCCTCTCAAGGAAAACGGCGAACTGGCCAACCCCTTCCTTTCCTACTTTAACTACCTGTTTGCAGCCGGCGGCATTTACCTGATTGTTCGAGCCATCTACGATGCCACCAAGAAGAACTACTTCTATTTGAAGGTTCTCGCCTTCGTCATTCTTTACCACATTCAGACCTATGTGATTCTGGAAAACGTCTCCGGCGATTTCGGCATCGAAATCAACCAACGCTATAGCTTGGTGATGCTTCCCACCATGGCTTTCCTGGGAGCCCTTCCCGTCGCCCACCTGATTGAAGCCACCATGAAATACTCCGTTCCCGAAAAAACCTTGTTCAAGGGAACATTTATTGCAGGCGTTATTGTTGCCTTGTGCTTTGCCGGATGGACTGCCCACTACAAGGAATCTTTCAATAACAACATTATGTACAACCGCAACCATTTGACCATCGAGGAACACGAAATTCTCAGTTGGTTGAAGGAACAGCCCAAGGCAGAGCGTTTGTTCATTTACGGAAGACCCTGGCACTTCGTCGGTTACGGCATTTCTTCTATCCACTACGACAGAGCCCGTAAATTAAACGATGACGGCCTTAAGGAACTCATTAACAAGTACAATGGCGAAGTCTACTACATCCGCGGCCTGGATTGTTGGGACAGCAAGACCTACCATAAGAAGGCTGTAGAACATCGTATTCCAACAACTTGCGATATTTTCGAACGAGAAATGGACATGGATGGCGTGAAAAACATCCTTGTCACCAACAATTACTGGGTTCAAATCGCCAAGTTCAATGGCCGCAAGAATTTCAATCCCAAGAACATCATTGTAATTGATGAACCAACCCTCAGCAAAGCCGTTCCCGAAGAAAAGCTGAACTTGAATGAAATGGAAGAAAACACCGACGTCAACAAGATTGTCGTTGATTCCGTCAAGTTCAACTACAATCTCAAGGAAAACGGTGAAGCCGCAGGCGATTGGGATTTGCGCATTGTTCTGAACAACAAAAGCATGCAGTTCGGCAAGTACGAATTCGGCGAAGCCACTTTCGCCCTTCCCATTGACACCCTGCCACCCGGATACAGCAACATCCGTTTCATCATTACCAACAGAAATTCCGGAAAGATCATTGCCAACGTCAATAAGACTTACTTCAACGCTGCAGACGGAGTTGTCAATCTTGCAGACTTGAAGTACGAAAGTCATAAGCAGGACTGGGGATCGATGGGTTTCAATCAGACCATTGAAGGCCACAAGTTCACAGTCAACAGCAACACTTACGACAACGGCCTTGGCACACACGCATCTTCCGAAACTGTTTACAATATCGAAGGCAAATATTCCAGCTTCCGTACAAGCTACGCCTTGGACGACGAATCCATCTGTAGCGACGGCGTGTTCATTGAAATTTGGGGTGACGGAAATCTCCTCGCCCAGTCCCAGCCTTTCCAGAACGGAATCATCCAGACGATTACCGCCCGCGTAAAGGACGTTCAAAAACTGACTCTTAAATCTCGTCCTGTGGACGGCATCAACTGCAGCCACGTCGACTTTATTCAACCTGTACTTATCCCGTAGGCAATTATGTTACTTTCTGTAATCGTACCTCTTTATAACGAAGAAGAAATCGTCGCCACTACCTTCAAGGTCCTGGAAGAAGAATTGAAGGATGTGGAACACGAACTGATTTTCGTGAACGACGGATCCAAGGATAAGACTCGTGAAATTCTCGAAGGTCTCCTCCCCACCACTCCGCACAACAAGCTTGTGAACTTCAGCCGTAACTTCGGCCACCAGGCCGCATTCAGCGCAGGTCTGGACAAGGCTACCGGCGACGCCGTGGTGATTATCGACGGCGACCTGCAGGACCCGCCTAGCCTCATCCACGAAATGCTGGAAAAGTGGCGCGAAGGATACCAGGTTGTTTACGCCCAGCGTAACAAGCGTGCCGGCGAAACCATCTTCAAGCGCTTTACCGCATTCGCATTCTACCGCATTATCGGCAAACTCACCAGCATTGATATCCCCCCTGATACTGGTGACTACCGCCTTATGGACCGCTGTGTCGTAGACCAGTTGAAGAACTTGCCGGAACGTAGCCGTTTCCTCCGCGGCTTGGTTTGCTGGGTTGGTTTCAAGAAGATTGGCGTCAAGTACGATCGTGCAGAACGCACCGCAGGTACATCCAAGTACCCGCTGAAGAAAATGGTCCGTCTCGCCTTGGACGGCATTACCGGCTTTAGCTCCGCCCCGCTGAAGATTAGTTTCTACATGGGCATTTTCGCCACCTTGGTTGGCTTCGGCATTTTCGTATGGTCCATCCTCGAGAAGTTCCTTTCCCCCGCAACAACCGTTCCGGGCTGGGCCTCCCTCATGACTGCCATCGTCTTCTTCTCTGGCGTTCAGCTGATGACCATCGGCATTCTCGGTGAATATATCGGCCGCATTTACGACGAAGTAAAGCAGCGTCCTCTGTACATTGAAGACAAGAAACAGGATTAATCATGAAAAACAAACTATTTGTAATGAGTTCCGCTAGCGGCGCAGGTAAATCTACTTTACAGAAGGAAGTGCTTCCCGATTTTCCGGACATCAAGTATTCCATTTCCGCAACCACCCGCAAGCCCCGAGTCGGCGAAGTAGACGGAGTCCATTATTTTTTCAAGACTCGCGAAGAATTTGAAGAACTGATCAAGAACGACGGTTTGATTGAATGGAACGAAGTCCACGGTAACTATTATGGCACTCCCAAGAGTTTCGTGGAACAGACTCTCGCCGAGGGCAATCGCGTGTTGTTCGACCTGGACGTTTTCGGCAAGGTGAACTTCGACAAGGTTTATCCCGACGCAACCGGCATCTTGATTTTGCCGCCCAGCGACGAAGAACTGGAACGCCGTCTCCGCGGTCGTGGTACCGATTCCGAAGAAGTCATCCAGCTCCGTCTTACAAACGCCAAGAAGGAAGTGGAATTTGCCAAGACCAAGGGCAAGTACGAATACGTCATCGTCAACGATGACCTTCAGAAAGCTGCAGACGAACTCCGCGCTATTTTGAAGAAATAAAAAACAAGGGGTCAAGCCCCTTGTATCATTTAATCAATTTCGACCTTTATGTCGACGCCAGGAACCCAAGGTTTCGCACAGTTGACAACGGGATTTAGCACTCTGCGGACTGGATTCAGGTCCGCAGTTTTTATATACAGTTTCACCCAATGAACATTCTGGACCATGGAAATAAATGCATCCACAGGTCCAAGGACCATCAGGGACTTTTCTGCACGGAGCATTTGTTCCAAGCGGTTTACCGTATTGCGTAAAAGCTGTTCGTCGCGGCTTCCGCAACTGATTTCGACAAGCTTGCAGAACGGCGGGTAGAATGCGTCGCGCCGATCTCCAATTTCCTTCTGGGCGAATCCTTCAAAGTCGTGGGAAATGGCGAACTGCATAACAGGTTCCGAGGGCTTTAGCGTTTGTATGTACACCTGACCCGTGGAGTCTTCTGCACGACCCGCGCGACCTGCAGTCTGACTCAGCAACTGGAACATACGTTCCGTCGCTCTAAAGTCGGGAATTCCAAGCCCAGTGTCTGCGCCAACGACCCCAACCAGGTGCACACCTGGGAAATCATGGCCCTTGGCCACCATTTGCGTCCCGAGGAGTATGTTGTATTCACGGTTGCGGAAGGAGTCAAGAATCTTTTCGGTGGCGCCCACGTTCTGAGTTGTGTCACGGTCCATGCGGATGACTTTGGCACCAGGCACCCATTCCTGGATTTCTTCTTCCAGCATTTCAATAGCGCCACCGATAAACTCATAAGTCTCCGCACCGCAAGCGCTACAGGGAGAGTTCACCGGGTAAAGCGTGGCGCAGTAATGGCACATAAGGGAACCATACTGCTTGTGATACACCAGAGGAATATGGCAGTTCTTGCAGTAAAGCGTTTCACCGCATTCCGTACAAACTCGAATTTTCGAGTAGCCACGTCGATTCATCAAAACTATGGCCTGGTCGCCAGCGGCAACACACTCTGACAACGCCTCGCGAAGTTTCGGCGACAGCAAGATGCCTTTCTGCTGACGCACCTTTCCCATGTCCACAACGCTTACATCAGGCAATGGAGCCTGGGTCGCACGCTCTTTCAAGCGTAAAACCTTCAGGTGGCCCGCAGCCACGTTATTGTAGGTTTCAAGACTAGGAGTCGCACTTCCAAGAACCACAAGGGCGCCATGCTTATGTGCTAAATGGAACGCCAGTTCGCGGGTATGGTACCGCGGGGCGGGATCCTGTTGCTTAAAGGACGAATCATGTTCTTCATCCAGAATCACCAAGTCAAAATCAAAAGGTGCAAGAATAGCGCTTCGGGTACCCAGCACCACGCGGGCAGAGCCGTTCATAATAGCCACATAGCCATTACGCTTCTTGGGGGCGGAAAGCGCCGAATGCAGCACAACCACAGGCACCTGTAAGAAGGATTCAAAACGTTCCGCCGTCTGGGGAGTAAGCCCAATTTCAGGAACAAGAATCAAAACCTTCTTGCCCTGTTTCAAGGCCTCGTAGGCCAGTTCCTGATAAACTCTGGTTTTTCCAGAACCCGTGACACCATGAAGCAAAGTTCCGCGAAAACCTGTTCCATCCAAATCTGCAACCAAGGATTGCAGAGCGTTACTTTGTTCCAAAGTCAAGGGAGGCAGGTCCGGTTTCGGCAACATTTTCAGAGCGGAATTTTCCGAGCCGTTTTTCTCGGCAGCATCACCAGAGCCTTCTTCCGTCGAACTCTTTTCAAATGCCAGCGCTTCCAGGAACTTCTCAAAATCCGCAGGCCAGAAAACAAACAGGGCCTTCATGGGCGTGGAGATATAGTACCTCGCCACCCATTCCAGATTTTCCATATAACGTTCGCTGAACTTGAATCCCGACTGATGGGGGCAAGCCAGGCGAACATCAAAATTCGGGCGATCCTGGTGAACCTTGGAAACAACAGCCAAGGCAGGCTTCTTTCGGGTGGCAAACTGAACCCACACCAAATCTCCCCTCTGCAACGAAACACCCTGTGGAACCCCGTAGGTATAAACCGCAGGAGCCAAGGGAATGTACACCTCGCAAAAACAGGTCAACTGAGATGATTTGACCTTGAGATGAACTTCCTCGGGAGGGATAATTTTGGGGATTCGCTTTGCCACGGAGTCAAAGATAGTTAAACCCATCAAAAACCCCTCTTTTTTAGGGAAATTTTTTTTCAAAAAACTTTTTTTATTTAGATTATAACTATAAATCCGGTATACGGATTTACCTACCTATTGGAGATATTATGAGCTTATTTGATTTTATGAAGGCAAACTGGAAAAAATCCGACCCCGCTGTACGTGCAGCTGCCGTAGAAACGGAAGTCGAAGATCAGGACATTATTGAAAGCCTGGCCAGTTCCGACCCTGATGTTAAGGTACGTACCGCTGCAGTCAAGAAGTTGACCGTCGTCGAAACACTTCAGAAGATTTCCAAGTCTGACAGTGACGACAACATCCGTCGCCTCGCTGCAAACCGTTACCTGGACGAAGTGGTTAAGATCCTTAAGAATGCAACCAATCCTTCCGAAAAGGAATTGGCATTGGCTGTCGAGCTCAAAGATTCCCATTATGCAGAAGATCTTTTGAAGTCCTCCATCACCAGCGAAATCGTTCGCGCCGAGTTGGTGAAGCTTTGCAACAAGTCCAGCATCCTCGCCGCTGTCGCATCCAACGATGCCAGCGAAAAGATCGCTTTGGCCGCAGCTGAAAAGGTGACCTCCGAATCCCTCATGCAGGATTTGACCAAGAAGTCCAAGCACAACTCTGTCCGCAAGTTGATCGCCGACAAGATCCGCGCCAAGAAGGAAGCAGAAGACGGTGGCAAGAAGGCCGCAGCACTTCTCCAGAGCAAGCGCGAAGCTTTGATCGGTCAGGCACATAGCCTCGCCGCAAGCAAGGACCCGCTGAGCGTCAAGGCTCAGTTCGACGACTTGATGAAGGACGCCGCCGCAATCGGCATGGGCGAATTCCAGCCCACCCTCAACGAAGTTTACGCCAGCTTCAACAAGTTCTGCGACGAACTCAATGCAGAAAAGTTGGCCGCAGCCAAGGCCGAAGCTGAAAAGCAGGCAAAGATTCAGAGCCTCGCTTCTGAACTCGAAGAATTGGAACAGATCATTGCGGAAGGCAAGCTTGCCGACAGCGCTGACCGCGTCTCCGCCATCATGAGCGACTGGACCGAAGGCAAGTCCATCATGGAAGCAAGCCTCATCAAGCGTTTCAACAACGCCTACTTCAAGGTCCAGGAATCCAAGAAGGTTGTTGAAGTTGCAGAAACGTCCGCAGAAACTGCTGCAGACGAATCCGCCCGTCCGGAATTGCTGGAACGTCTCCAGGCTCTTTCCGAAACCGACGTGAACGAATCTACCGGCAAACACTTGCACGCCATCGTCCGCGAATGGGAAAAGCTTCCGCTTCTCGAAGGCGAAGACCCCACCCTCCAGTCTTACAACGCACTTCGCAACAAGCTATCCGAAAAGATTTCCGCTTTCAATGAAAGCGCACAGAAGATTGTTGAAGAAAATTCCGCAAAGCTCAAGGCCATCATCGAAAAGGTTAAGGCCTTGGACGAAAACGAAAACTTCACCGAAATCAACAAGAAGGTTCGTGACTTCTACAACCAGTGGAAGGAAATCGTCGGCGAGCAGAAGTTCAAGTACCACGACCTGTGGCAGGAATACAAGGCAGCAACCGCCCGCTTCCAGGAAATGCAGCAGTGGGAAAACTGGCACAACGAAAAGGACCGCGACGACCTTCTCACCGAAATGGACGCTCTCACCAACGAAGCTCCCAGCCAGGCTGTTCTCTCCAAGCTCCGTGAACTTTCCAACCGCTGGAAGGAAATCGGCCGCGTGTCTGCCGACAAGTACCAGGCTATGCAGGAACGTTTCCAGGCTAACTACGAAAAGATCAAGACCAATTGCGCATCCTTCATTGAAGAAATGAATGCAGAACGTCTCAAGAACTTGGCCGACAAGGAAGCCCTCTGCCAGAAGATTGAAGAACTTGTTGCCAACGCAGAAATTTTCTGGAAGGACAAGTTCAAGACCATGCAGGAACTCCAGGAATCCTGGAAGAACATCGGAATGGTGCCGAAGGAAAATGTTGCAGCCCTCACCGAACGTTTCAAGGCCGCAGTCAATTCCTTCTACGCACAGCATAAGGAAAATGTCAAGCAGGAAGACGAGTCCCGCGAAGCCAACTACGAAAAGAAGGTGGCTCTCTGCGAAGAAGCCGAAGCACTTATCGAATCCACCGACTGGAATGCTACTTCCAACAAGCTGAAGCAGCTTCAGGATGCATGGAAGGCCTCCGGCCCGGTACCTAAGAGCAAGTCCGACGAAATTTGGACCCGCTTCCGCACCGCTTGCGATAGCTTCTTTGAAAAGAAGCGCACCCACTTCGAAGAAATGGATGCAAGCAAGCAGAAGAATCTCGACGCCAAGAACGCCATCTGTGAAAAGATGGAAGCAGGCGAAGCAACTCTTACTTTGGACGAATTGAAGGCTGCAGAAGCAGAATTCAAGGCACAGGGCATGGTTCCCAAGGAAGCTATCGAAAAGATCAGCGACCGCTTCAATGCAATCCACAACAAGATCCTCACCCGCCTCGCCCAGGCAGACGCAACCCTCTCCGCAGCCCTCGACGAAGTCAAAGCCAAGAAGCAGGAAATGATCGAAAAGGTCCGTCAGTTCTGTGAAAGCGCTGGTTCCAACCAGTTGGCCGACGCCGTTCGCGAAACCCAGAAGGAATGGCGCGAAATCGGTTCCTGCGGTGCTGAAGATCAGAGCCTCTACAAGACCTTCCGCGAAGTCTGTGACGATTTCTTCACTCGTCGTCGCGACCAGCTGGACATTCAGGAACAGGCTCGTCAGAACAACCTTCAGAAGAAGTTGTTGCTCTGCGAACAGGCAGAAGACTTGCTCACCGACTTGAGCGAAGCTACTGTTGGCGCATCTATGAACAAGGTCAAGCACCTCCGCCGCCTCTGGAAGGAAGTGGGAGCAGTTCCTCGCGAACATTCCGAAAAGACCTGGAACCGATTCAACACCGCCTGCGACAAGGTTTTCGCATTCGGCCGCAAGGACGAACCGAAGGCTGACGAATCCGCTCCCGCAGCAGATGCAAGCGCAGAAGCTCCCGCTGAAAACGCTTAATCGCTAAACGCGAAACAATTTAAGGATGGTCCATCGGGCCATCCTTTTTTGTTCTTGCTTTTTCAAAGCAAATTTCTAAATTGCAGTCCATGAAATTTCCTCCTTGGACATCTGTTGACGAAGCAGCCAAATTGCTGGCTGAAGGCCAAGTTGTCGGCATTCCTACCGAAACTGTTTACGGTCTCGCAGGCAACGCCTATGAGCCCAAGGCTTTGGCACAGATCTTCGCCATCAAGGAACGTCCCACCTTCGACCCGCTAATCGTCCATATCTGCGACGTGGCACAGTTGAAGGACGTGGCCAAGGACATTCCCGAAGCAGCCTACAAGTTGGCAGAAGCCTACTGGCCCGGCCCTATGACGCTGATCCTTCCCAAGAAGGATTGCATTCCGGACCTTTGCACCAGCGCATTGCCTTCTGTTGCCGTACGTTTCCCGTCTCACCCTGTGGCACAGGAAATCATCCGTAAGGCAGGCGTGCCTCTGGCTGCCCCTAGCGCAAACCTATTCAAGCACGTAAGCCCCACAACGGCTCAGCACGTGGCAGACCAGCTGGCCGACCGCGGTATCGCAGGCATTGTGGACGGCGGCCCCTGCGAAGTGGGTGTGGAAAGTTCAATCATTTCTCTCGTCGGCGAAACACCTACGGTGCTACGCCCGGGTGCCATCACCCCGGAGATGGTAGAGAAAGTTCTCGGCAAGGTGGCCATCAAGGAATCTACGTCCAAGCCGGGCCAGCCCATGGCAGCCCCGGGTCAGTGCGACACCCATTACCGCCCGCAAGTTCCGCTGTTCTACGGCGAAGTGCCTGCAGGTACAAAACTGCCAGAACACACCGTGCGCATCGCTTTCGGCAAGCAGGCAGGCGTTATTCCTGCCACCCTGAATCTGTCCGAATCTGGCGACATGCTGGAAGCAACCGCGAAGCTGTACGCCTTCATGCACGACCTGGATTTGCCCGAATACGATTTGATCCTCGTGGACCCCATTCCCAATGTGGGCGTAGGCATGGCACTGAACGACCGCCTCAAACGCGCTAGCATCAAGGTCCTTCCCGGCGCATAAAATCCCGAGGCATAAACTTTTTAACGCGTAAACTTTTATGCGCATAAACTTTTTTGCGCATAAAATTTTAGCCGTCCTCTTCAGGGCGGCTTTTTCATTGAAATTATATTCCGAACTTTTCAAAGTTCTCGTAGGTATATTCACGGGTGTACGCATTGAAATGCCACCACTCGCTATTCAGCGGTACCCAACCCGCCTTCTTCATAATAGCACGAAGCTTGTTACGGTTATCAATCTGTTCCTGCGTAAGGCGGCCACTCTTCAAAGCATCAGCCTCCCCCACCAAGCCCGCGCAACGCTCAAAGGAGTCAAAGTCCGTTCCCATGTCCAGCAGGTTTCCTTCAGCATCTGTAATGCTCAAGTCAAGAGCCAAGCCAAAGTTATGCAAGCCACCTTTCACCGGCGAAGAAACGTAATGGGAATAGGGCGTTCCCGCCACCATCCTCTTTAACGCAGCCTGGGCATAGATGGGTCGAGCAGCGTCAAAGATCACCAACTTGGAGCCAGGCATATCCTTCTCCATAATGGCGATGGTCCTTTTTAGCTTTACATAGGCATCCTTACGGACGAAGGCACGTTGTACACCGCAATACAAATCATGACCGGTAACGTTATTGAAGGTACCGTAACGCAGGTCCATCTGCAGGCCCTTCAAACGTGTAATCTCCACAAGGCTGGTGTCCGCCTCGGCGTAGGCAATCCATTGTTTTACCGATGAACAATAACGTAACGGCTTTTCAGGTTTCGCCGGTTCGAACTTCACGTCGGTGGCATAGGTCGGGTCCGCAAAGGACATTACACTCAAGATTCCAAGAGCGACAACAGTCCTAGCCATCATTTCGAAAAGCATTTTCATATCCGGAGCCGAGCCCCACAAACCTTAGGAGGATTACGTTCCCAAATCTACTTCTACACCGAACTGGAAGAACAAGCCCATGCCCTTAGCCATGAAAGGAACCAGTTCGTATCCATTCGAAAACTTGTTGTCCCTATCGCGAGTAACCCAGGAACGTTCGCGGGCATTTTCTCCACCCAGGAAGCGCAAGGCGCCCACATCGAGATTTGCAAAGAGGTTATCCACTTCAAGATAGAAACGTGCGCTGTTAAACCAGAACTTCTTCTTTGCAATATCCAAATTGACACGCAAATCCGTGCGGAACATATCAGTGAACTTATTCAAGTCCTTCAGCTCACGGGTACCAACATTACCATCCTTGGACGGAGTAATTGCATAGTAGTACAGCGGACGATGCAGGGCTGCATGGTGAGTCAAGATCACAGAGATGATAGAGTCCTTGCGCGGATAGTAACGGAAATGGGAAACGATGTCCAAACGGGAGTTAGCTTCCCAAGGCAGGGAACCATCACCTTCCAATTCATATTCGCCATAGACTGAGCTAATGTTCGTCGCCATGGAGAAATGGTGAGAGGTCTTATATTCCACAGAGCCGCTAGCGCCAAGAACCCAGGCATAGTCAATGGGTGTTACGTCGTTGTATTGAGCATAGGCCTTCGGCAAGGGCAGCAAGGGATTGTGGTAGTAGCGGCCAAAAGCGGAAGCCTGAGCAACAAGATACTTGGAATTATAGCCACCGCCAATCTTTGCAGAAGTACCAGATTCCAAACGGCCAACCAGGTCACCATTGTCGTAATAAGGTTTCCAGTCACCGCGGAAAGCTGCGTTGGCAAACATGCGCCAGTAAGCAGTATCGGTCTTTGAAAGATTCTGCTGGAAATCAAAGGAAGCAGTAGGCAAAGCGTCGTGACCAGTCCAGTCCGCCACAGCACCCACAGACAAAATCTTCTGGGAGAAATCATCCTTCCAATTCAAGCGGGCTACGCCGGAAATAACGCCCGTCATGTAATCATCGGACTGGATGGTTCCAAAATCAGGATAGCTTCGATCCAAAATCTGATGTTCATAAAGCAAAGCACCACTGAGGTCAGAGCCAAGGAACGTACCAAAACCCTTGTCGGCACCCACAGTAATTGTGCTATGAGTGTATTCATAACTATCAATAAATGTTCTGGTAATGTCTTCAAGCTTAGAAGGGTCAGAAGCCGGGCGGAAACCAATGGTATCGCGCAAGGTATCGCCAAGATGTTCCTGGACAAAACCGGCATGGAAGCTTGTACCAAAACGGGATTCATATTCCGCACCAATAACCAAGTAGGACTGGACGCCTTCAATAATGTCAATAGCCTTAGGATCGACCGCAAAGGAGTGAGTCGTATCCTGATGGATGCTGTAGTCATCCGAGCTGTACAGGGCTCTCAACGCCCAAGTGTTACCATTGCTATCGGAGCCGTTCAACTGAGTGTAGAAATCCATCGCATTAAGATCGAAGGGATCGGAATTCTTTACCTTGCAATCCTTGCACTCGTCAGTACGCTTGCGGAATTCAGAGAAAAACTTTTCGCCAAGATTCTGCAACATGTCGCCATCCAGCATACGGAAGGCAAAACGGAAGCTGTCCCAGAAAAGCCACGGAGCATCGACAACAACTTCACGCATGGTAATACCAGCAGAGAGCTTAGCGCCCCAGTCGCCCTTGGTCTGTTCAGGAATGTACTGCACAGAAGTTGCCAAGCCCTGGCCAATGGGGCCCTCGCCATAGTTATCATGAACTTCAATACCACTCAAGGTATGAGGATTCACCACAGACAAGTTGCCCGGGAAGCCAACATCCAAATGACGCATGTTGGGAATACGCAAACGGCCCAGATGGTAGGCCACGTCGCTGGCGCGGGAACCGTCATAATACAAAGCGTTGCTAAAATCCTTCTGGCCGGAAATACCCGGCATCTGGCTCAAATGTTCCGTAAGATCGAAGCGCATGCCTGCAGCGTCTTCCAACTTGTCCAGGTTAACCTTACGTTCCACATTCCACTGAACCTTTTCTTCACCGCCACCGATAATGGTGCTTGCACCAAGGTTACGAACATTGGTAGAAAGAGTGACCACCATGTCCGTCAAATCGGCAAAGTCCTGCAGTTCCACAAGTACACTATCAAAGCCATCCTTCTTGAAAATCAAGGAGGCGTTCTTGGAATCTACGGTGTATTCGAAACGACCATCGGAATTGGTCTCACCCACCTTTTTCCCAGACTGGTAGGCGATCATCACATCCTTGATAGGAAGGTCTGATTCCGCTTCCAAAACAACACCAATAATAAGAGTCTTGGTCGCAGCAAAAGTATAGCTTACCGCAAGAACAATCAGCAACAAAAGAGAACGGACTTTCATAATAAACAAATTAGAATAAATTTTTTATCTTGATGACTATGTTAGATGTATTCTTGGTACAAATGGATTGCGGAAACTTTGACAAGGTGCGAAAGCTCCTGGCCAAGGTTAATCTACAAAAAAACGGTCTCATAATCCTACCAGAGATGTTCTCCACCGGATACATCCCTAAGAATCCCGCGGAATTCGCCGAAGACTTCAGCAACGCAGACGCAAGCGCCACCGCACGCTTTTTAAGCGAGCTGGCAAATGAAACAGGCTGCGCAGTAATGGGAGCGGGCATCGGCCGCAATGCCAGTGGAAAACTGACAAACCACAGCAGCGTTTACCTTCCAGGCAACGTCAGCGAATACACAGGCTACAACAAGGTTCATCCCTTCTTTCCCGAATTTGACGAATTCGAATCCGGCGCAGATGTTAGTTTGTTTGAAATTAACGAATGGAACGTTTCCAGCGTCATTTGCTACGATTTACGCTTTCCGGAATTGTTTCGAAGCGCAGTCAAGAAAGGCGCCCAGCTGATCACTGTTCAAGCCGCCTGGCCCAAGGTCAGAATTGAACATTGGGAAACTTTGCTGAAGGCCCGCGCCATCGAAAATCAAGTCTACATTGCAGCAGTCAATGCGGTTTCCGCAGGCGAAAATAGCAACGTCGACGAAAAGAATCGACTGGGCGGAACCTCCATGATTATCACCCCACAAGGCGAAGTGATTTCCCGCGGAAGTTGCAATTGTGAAGAGGTTGTTCATAACTCGTTGGACATCTCGTCATTAATTAGTTACCGAAAGGCTTTTCCCGTCCTGAATGGAATAGTCTAAAACGGAATGATTTAAATCACACTAATTTATCCGTAATTCAAACGCGTTAAAACGTTGATATTCAACGTTTTGTTAGAAAACAGTGTGATGTAGATTTCTTTGGAATTTTACGTCCTCATTTTTGACATTGAAATGTCAAAAAAAATATGTAAGTTTGATAGTGTAATTTAAGGCTAACCACAGACGTGCGAGGTTCACCATGTCCCCCAATAGAATCCAGTATGCAAAGGCATTGATCAAGGCCGGCGTTACCCGCGAATTGGTCTTGCGCATCACTGCCATTTCTAGCTACCAGTACGTTCAGATTCAGCGCGAACTTGCCGCCTAGTAGGCTCACGTTGAAGCTTATCCTAGTCATTCCTCCACAGCCTGCCACTCAAAATGAAGAGAGGCAGGCTGTGCTTTTTTCCTGCTTTCGCGATGGCAGCTTGCTGCTGGAAGGCAAGGACGGAAAGAAGCCCGCACGTTTCTTCTTGACACCCCAGGACCAATTTCCCTGGGCTGACTTTATCCAGAAAATGATGGTGGCATGGCAGCTGGGAGATTACTCCGAATTGCCCCGTGAATTTCATCCGCAAAAAAGAATCCCACCCTTCGTCACCGACGAACTCTTGAACGAAACTCTTCCAAACCAAATGAAGGTTCTCGCCACTTTGAGACAGCAGGGATATTTTCCGCCCCTTCAGGCTAGAAAAGAAAAATGAACTCCGAAGAGTTCATTTTTCTTTTCAATTATGAATTATGAAGTATGAGACGAATAATCGCGCCTCCAGCGCCATATCAAATCTCGTAATTCATAATTGTTAATACTCTACCGCATTTCATGCGTTAGAGTATTAACATTCCATCGCCGTAGCTAAACAGCTTCAGCCTGTTTTCCACAGCCATCTTGTAGGCAGCGAGAGTATTTTCGCGGCCATAGAACGCAGATACCAAAAGGATCAGGGAGCTCTTGGGCCAATGGAAATTGGTGAGGAGTCCATCGATTACCTTATAGCGGTAACCCGGATAGAAGAAGGCGTGGGTCACACCAGTCTGGGCCTTCACGGTACCGTCATCGGCGGCGATAGTTTCCACCACGCGGGTGCTGGTGGTACCTACGGTAACGATGCGACCGCCGGCGGCCTTCGCCTTATTGATGATGTCGGCGTTTTCCTGAGTCATCTCGTAGTGTTCACCATGCATCTTATGCTGCGTGAAGTCTTCTACGGAAATATTCTGGAAGGTACCAGGACCTACGTGAAGAGTAACTTCGGCAACATGCACGCCTTTAGCCTTCAACGCGTCCAGCATTTCTTCGCTGAAATGCAGGCTGGCGGTAGGAGCGGCCACGGCACCAGAATACTTTGCGAAAATCGTCTGGTAGGCCTTTTTGTCTTCTTCATCGTCGGGACGGTCAATGTAGGGCGGAAGCGGAACATGGCCCTGAGCATTCATCACGGCTTCCAGTTCCACCGGAGTCACCGCAAAACGCAGCACGCGGGAACCGTCTTCGTTCACAGATTCCACCGTAGTCTTGACGCCGGCGATAATCAGTTCGCGTCCCACCTTGAAAGCCTTACCGGGGCGAACCTGCGCCTCGTAGCGGGCGGAGCCATCTTCCGCAGGAATCATCGCCTGCACCAGCAATGTTTCCACCTGGCCGCCATGCAGAGTTTCACCGTACAAGCGTGCAGGAATCACCTTGGTATTATTCACCACCAGGCAGTCCCCCGCCTTGAACAGGTCTACAATTTCGCATGCCTTCATGATGTGGCGTTCTCCGCCATCCTTAGGGCAATGGAGAATGCGGGTCTTGCCCTTGCCTGCAGTGCGGCTAGCAATCAGTTCCGGAGGAAATTCAAAGGTATAATCAGAAAGATTGTGTTCCATCTTATGCGTCCATTTCAGCCAAGGCTTTCTGCAGCTTTTCCTTGATGGTTTCCTTCAAACTTGCCGGTTTCAAAATTCGAATGTCAGAAGAAACGCCCATAATCCAAGTCACGAAATCCGGAGTGATTCGCAGCTTCATATCTACGATCATATTCTTGTCCTTGTCGTAGCGCTTCTGGATTTCCGGATTGAAATGAGACTTTTCAAACTGGGTCTGCAGCCACTTGGATTCAGCCTTCACCAGCAAGGATACATCCTCATAATGTTCCATGGAGGTCCACTTACCAAAAGTGTACTTGTAGTGAGTCTTTGCATCGAAAGGCATTTTCGGGAACGGCACATTGGTTTCAGAAATACTGATGATATTTTCAAAAAGGAAGTTCTTGAAAGTCTGAGTTTTTTCAAACTCATCATCGGCAGCCACAAGGTACAGCGTATCCATACGCATAATCACCTTGACAGGGCAAACTTCAAGCCAACCGGACTCCTTGTTCTTGGAGGCGTGACGGTAATTCATTTTGATTTTAAAACCAGAATGGATTGCCTTCAAGGCCTTATTGACCATGGTATCCTGCAGCTTGTTATCACTAAAGGGGCCGTAGTCCAAAATATAATCCTGGTCCACAGAAATAGCTTCCGGTTTGAAGTCTTCGGGATTGGTGCTCTGCATGGCACCAATAACCTTGTCCAGCAACTTGATATTCTTGATATCAGAAGCGTCCGTTGCAGACATGCCCTTCTTCACCTTTTCCAGCTGTTTGACAACACTCTGGTTAAAATTGACTTCGCCTTCAGTCTGGATGATGTAATAGGTTTCACCACCTTCCTTGAATCTACGCAAGCCGCAATTTTCGTTGGAAACAATATCCAAGTGGCGGAAAATAGTACGGGTTCCACATCCCAGTGATGCGGCCAACTGCTTCACAGTCATCTTGGTCTTGAGTTTAGCCTTCAAGTCATTGATTTTCTGGTAACTCGTAGACATAAAAAACTCCTTAAATTATTGCAGCCTCAGGCGGTTTTCAACCGACGTAGTCTTAGCGTTTTTCACAACAGACAGGAAAGCCACCTGTTTCTGGATTACAGAAACAACAAAGCCTTCGAGCAAATATTTTTTTCGAACATAGGAAACTCGGATATGAGCGCCCTGCAACATGGAATGCAAAGCAAGATCCGTTTCCATTTCCTTGCACAACTGAAGATTTTCCACGGAGTCATCAGGGAGCACCGTGATGTTGCAGTTCAAGTCAAGGATTCCTGGAACTTCTCCAACTCGGGTTTCAAAGTCCTTGGTAAAATCAGATTCCAGGCAGTTCGCCGTAATTTCCGCACGGCCAAAGGTAACCTTCACCGAGTAATCAAACATTCGGCAATTGGTCGATTCCAAAATGGAAAGAATCGAACGTTCCATCTGGGAATCCGTCACAAAGGAATCCGACTGAATTCTGGTAAAGTCTACACAGCCGCGAACCTTGGGCAAGCCATCTACGCAAGCCTTCATGGCTCGCTTCATGGAAAGATTCTTTACATGACCATGCAGGAACACAATGCCCTGTCCCACCTGAAGAGTAATCTTCTTTACGTCCTCCGGAAACACCTGGGCAAGCTTGTTACGGACAACAGTCTGCAACTTATCGTTAGGTGCATTCTGAGCATTTTCCGGCATGGTGATAAAGACTAGCGTCTTATCTTTCAAAAGAACGGCCAGCTTATCCTTTTCGCCATCATTCACCAGGCCCACGCAGACACCGAACTGATCACGGATTGCATGGTAAACATGGTCGCCAATCAAGGTCACGGAACTTTGCGAAGGAAGAAGTCTATATCCGTCGGGAGCTTCCTCTTCTTCCACCACAATCTTTTCGCATTCCACTTTCTTGACCTGGGCACCATCAAAACTGATGTTGATGATTTCCTTGTCGGGACCCTGGAAAACGCTTTTCACGACACCCGGCTTAGGCTGTCCTTTGAAGTAAAGCCAGTTGCCCGGATTAATTCGGTTGTGACCGTAGATCTTTGCATAGTCCTTGTTGATTTTGTCGGACCTGCAAAAAGTGAACTCATGGGAAAAAGCCACGAAAAGCGTTTGGCATTTTTCACAGCTGCACAAAAGCGGAATATGGGAATCCATTCCCCCGTAGGTGGAATAGTTTTCACGAGCATAGATGCCATGCTCCCGCACCTTCTGGCAGCGGCGGCAGAACAACTGCTGTGAAAACAGCCTATGGGGAAACAGCGGTCTCATTCTAGATTCGCGCCCCGAGTATTAGCCCATCAACGGAAGAGCAACGTCGATACGACGGAGGGTTTCTTCCTTACCGATGATTTCGAACATTTCCCACAGGCCAGGACCGGCAGTAACGCCAGACACAGCCAGGCGAGGTGCACCCACCAGTTCACCAACCTTGTGACCGATACGTTCGGCCAGAGCGTAGAATTCCTTTTCGATCACCGGAGTCTTGAAGTCTTCGATGGAAGCCAGCATGTCACGAACCTGCTGGCAGAGTTCCTTGGAGCCTTCACCAAAGTGCTTCTTGGCACCCTTTTCGTCGTAGGTTTCCGGAGCCTTGAAGAAGTAGGTAGACATTTCTGCCAGGTCCTGCACGAAGTGTGCGCGGGGTTTCAGGTTCTTCACGATTTCCAGGAGACGAGCTTCAGGTTCGTTACTCAGGTCAAAGCCCTTGGCGGCAAGACCTTCCTTCATGATGCCGAGGAGCATGGCGTCGTCGCACATGTGAATGTGCTGGCCATTCATCCACTGCAGCTTCTTTTCATCGAAGCTTGCGGGCTTCGGGTTAATGCGTTCCAGGGTGAAGCAGTCGATCATTTCCTTGATGGTCATAACTTCGCGGTCGTCGCCCGGATTCCAGCCCAGGAGTGCGAGGTAGTTCACGAGAGTTTCGGGCAGGTAGCCCAGGTCGCGGAAGTCGCCCACGGATGCGGCACCCTTACGCTTGGAAAGCTTACCGCCGTTCTTATCCAGAATCACCGGCAGGTGGCACCATACGGGAGGTTCCCAGCCGAAGGCCTTGTACAGCAGTTCGTGCTTGGGAGTAGAAGAAATCCATTCGTCACCGCGGAGAACGTGGGAAGTACCCATCAGGTGGTCATCCACAACAGATGCGAAGTGATAAGTGGGGTAACCGTCGCGCTTGATGAGAACCAGGTCGTCCAGCAGTTCATTCTGGTAGGAAATGTGACCGCGGATCATGTCATCAAATTCAGTGACGCCAGTTTCGGGAACCTTGAAGCGGATCACAGCCTTTTCGCCGGCGGCAATGCGGGCTTCGGCTTCTTCGCGAGGAATGTTGCGGCAGTGACGGTCGTAACCGGTCACGGAAACGCCGGCCTTTTCCTGTTCGGCACGAACTTCCTGAAGACGTTCTTCGGTGCAGAAGCAGTAGTAGGCGTCGCCGGAGTCCAGCAACTTCTTGATCTGTTCGTTATAGATGTGCAAGCGTTCGCTCTGGAAGTAGGGGCCGCAATCCTTTTCACAACCCGGACCTTCGTCCCACTGCAGACCAAGCCACTTCAGGTCGCGCATCAAGTCGTGGAGAGCGGTTTCGTTGTAGCGCTTGCGGTCGGTATCTTCGATACGCAGGTAGAAAACGCCACCCATGGCCTTTGCAAAGAAGTAGTTGTAAATAGCAGTACGGGCACCGCCAACGTGGAGGTAGCCAGTGGGGCTAGGTGCAAAACGCACACGGACAGGACGCTTATTATTGCAGCAATCGCACATATTGTATTCCTTTTTTCGGGCAACCGCGCAAAAGGCCTCGCACGGCTCCATAGTTTAAATTTTCTGTGTCAAAATTTAGCAAAACTTTTTTCTGCAGGCACAGAGGGGGGTGTTGCGGGGGAACGCCGCAGAGGGGGTAGCGAAAAACAACACCGTTGGTTGAAGCGAGGGGGAAAAATCACGAATCAGCACTTAGTTTCCAACCCATTGATGTGCAACGATTTACTATCTTTCGTCCGTAAATTTTTCAACTAGCGGATCCGTGTAGAAAACGCGCATTTTTGCGTAAAGATCTTGCGGCCGCGTAGCCAAAGGATCGATATGGAAGCTTTTACCGCTTTTCTTGATACCATCGATGGCTATGTCTGGGGAGTTCCCCTCATTGTAGTCATTTTGTTTGTTGGTCTGCTTTTGACCATCCGCCTAGGATGCCTCCAGGTGATGAACCTGCCCAACGCTCTCCGTTACATGCTCCACAACGAAAAGGGCGGCGAAGGCGAAGTTTCCAGCTTTGGCGCACTTTGCACCGCTCTTGCCGCTACCATCGGTACCGGTAACATCGTGGGTGTGGCAACCGCCATCGGCACCGGCGGCCCGGGCGCATTGTTCTGGATGGAATTTGCAGCCTTCTTCGGCATGGCAACCAAGTACGCTGAAGGCGTTCTGGCCGTGAAGTACCGCAAGATGGACAATGACGGCAAGGTTCTGGGCGGTCCCTTCTACTATATCGAAACAGGCCTTAAGGAACGTTTCGGTTGGAACATGAAATGGCTCGCAGTGCTCTTCGCCATTTTCGGCGTCTGCGCCGGCGTTATGGGCATCGGCACCATCACCCAGGTGAACGGCATTACCAGCGCCATGGCCCGTCTCACTCCCAACGCTGCTGAATTCATCAACATCGGTGGCAACTCCGTCAGCGTCACCACCGCTATCGCAGGCCTTCTGGTGACCGCATTCTCCGCCTTCGTGATTATCGGCGGTCTCAAGCGTATCGCCAAGGTTTCTACCTACATCGTTCCGGTGATGGCAATTCTCTACATTCTCGCTTGCTTGCTGTTGCTCTTGATGAACTTCGCTGCAATTCCCGAAGCCATCCAGACCATCGTCCGCGCAGCCTTCAACCCCAGCGCGGTGACCGGCGGTGTGGTGGGCACCATCTTCATCGCTATGCAGAAGGGTATCGCCCGCGGTATCTTCAGTAACGAAGCAGGCCTCGGTTCCGCACCTATCGCAGCAGCTGCCGCAAAGACCAACGAGCCCGTCCGTCAGGGATTGGTTTGCATGACCGGTACTTTCTTTGACACCATCATCATTTGTACCATGACCGGCCTTGCCATCGTGGTTTCCGGCGCTTGGGATCCGAAGCTGGGTCTCGAAGGCGTGAACATCACCATGGAAGCATTCTCCCGCGGTCTCGCATTCTTCCCGGGTGGCGCAACCATCGCTCCGTACTTCTTGGCTGTGGCTCTGGTGTTCTTCGCATTCACCACCATCCTCGGCTGGGCCTACTATTCTGAAAAGTGTCTGCAGTACCTGATTGGCGGCAAGAAGAAGGGCGCAATCCTCGCCTACCGCTGGGTCTATATCGCAGCAATCTTCATCGGCCCCTACCTCACCGTAAGCGCCGTGTGGACCTGCGCCGACATTTTCAACGGCCTCATGGCATTCCCCAACTTGATTGCCTTGATCTTGTTGAGTGGTATTGTCGCGCTTGAAACCAAGGACTTCCTGGATCGTTTGCATAGCGGCCAGATCGGCGACTAATTACCGCAGAGTTCGCGCTGGTTAACGCCGCGCAAAATCGCAAATCAGTTCCGCGCAAATTCACAAAAGAAAAACAGATGGTGACGAGCCATCTGTTTTTTGTTTTATCAGAAAAAGTCATCGCGTTTGTCATCTTTCGACATCGGCAAAAATGTATTTTAAAAAAGTCTAAAAAGAGGGTGAAAATGATTACCACATTTTTGATTGTTCTAGGGGTTCTTGCCCTACTGGGAGGAGGCAGCGCCGATGTAGGAGACGCCTGCCTAATCACCCTTCTATTGAAGATTTTGCCCTTGCTTTTGATTTTTGGTGGAATTTTAACCCTTGTCATGTGTAGTCACTGACAACTTAAAGGTGATCTGATTAATTTCCTCAAAAAGAACAAAAACTATATTTGCCGCTGTAACAAGGATTGATTTATGGCAAAAGAATTTCAGATGCAAATGAACCTGGCTTCCCGCCTGGACAAGTATTCCCTGAAGCTGCAGCAGCTCATGGTGAAGTCTAAGTTTACCCTCAAGGCCATGGAATATGGCGCAACCCACGTGATGCTCCGCGACCTTATGAAGTACGGCGTGGAACTTGACGGCGTGTTCAACAGTGTTGGCGATTTCTGCTTCTCCAAGACCACCCTACCCCTGGAAGAATACGCCCTGGATATGGAAGTCCAGTTTGACGCAGTGACTTTGGAAGCCCGCCTGATGAGCATCAGCATTTCCAGCAAGCGCGTTAAGGACGGCAATACCGAAACCGAATATTCCTTCAACTTCGAAAAGGATGCTGACAAGGAAGACTTCGACATGGTGATTCCCTACTTCAAGGTGAAGGAACCGGACGAAGAACAGGACGACCCCAACAAGGTCGACATGGGCGGCCTCCAGGACGCACTTTCCGAATTGGAAGGCGGTGGAAAGGGCAAGTTCAAGCGCAAGAAGAAGCGCCCCTTCATCTACTACGACACATACTTCACCATCAAGTAGTTTTAACGAGAAAAGGTAAGTTTTCGGAGCTTATTTATGGACAAGAAATTTGCAGTAGTTTTGCCGGCAGGTGGCCTTGGAAAGCGTATGGGCGGAAACATTCCCAAGCAGTTGATGCTTCTGGGAGGCAAGCCCGTTTACCGTTACTGCCTGGAAACCTTCTTGTCCATGGATGAAATCGTAGAAGTGGTGATGGCAGTGCCTGCCGACTGGAAAAGCCATTTCGAAAACGAACTTTTCGCAAGCGCAGGCGAACGTTGTGATGCAGTGAAGGATTGCGCAGAACTTTCTCCTGAAATGCGCGCCAAGCTGAAAATCGTTGTGGGCGGAGCAGAACGTTGGCAGTCCGTGGAAAACGGCGTAAACGCATTGACCAGCGACGCGGAATACGTGCTGGTCCACGACGTGGCCCGCCCTTTCATCAGCAGGGAAATCATTCTGGACGTTTGCAACACCTTGGTTACGAAGGGCGCCTGCCTTGTGGCCAAGCCCGCCGTGGACACCATCAAGATTGCCGCCAACGGCCGCGTTGAAAAGACCATCGACCGCAACACCGTTTGGATGGCCCAGACACCCCAGGCGGCCCGCATCGACGTCTTGAAAAAACTCTATGCCCGAATCGCCGCAGAACCGCTGAACTTTGTTCCCACCGACGAAGCCAGTATCCTGGAATTCTTCGGTGAAGCAGTCTACATCGTAAAGGGCGCGGCCGCTAACGACAAGCTGACCACCCCCGAAGACTTCGAAATTTTCGCGGCAAAGATTAAGTAACCGTGGGAAGTAAATAACCGCGGGAATTAAAATCTCGCGACTTTACGAAAGCATATACAGTCCGGCAAAGAACACCACAAGGCCTCCCGCAAAGGAGGCTATAATGTGGATGTAGCCTGCCAACCAACCGGTTTTGGAGGCACCCTTATCAATGCCTTTTTTCAGGGCGATGGCGGCAACACCAAACATCACATTGGTGAGCGTCATGCCAATGCAAATCATACCTGCAGCGGCAAGAGCCAACCCCACCATGGAATTCAGCAGGCAGAAAAGTACAATCAAGGCCACGGCTGGGCAAGGCACAATTCCTGTAACAGCGGCTACGCCAATCAGTTCTTTCCAGGAAGTACTTTTCGCAGCAGGGATTTCGCCGACTTCGCCTCCGACACAACCATCCCCTATACCGGCGACAGCATTAGCCTTTCGTTGTTTTAACAACTTCACCAAATCGTGAATGGCAATTCCCACCAGCAACAAGCCAGTAAAACAAACCAGGCCATAGCTCACCTTTTCCATTCCCTGGCGCCCTACTTCAAAAGTCGGGAACACGGCCGCCTTCAAAACAGCGTACAAGGCAAGCAACAAAATCACCGCACTTAATGTATGAGCAAAGGTGATTCCAGCACCAAGAGCAACCCCGTGCCTCCAGCGACCCTTACGAGCCAGGAAATAGCCCACCACGATGGATTTTCCATGGCCAGGGCCTAAGGCGTGAAGCATTCCGTACAAGAAACAAATGAGAAGGAAAGTCCAGATGACACCTGTTTCTCCCGCTTTCATGGCATTGATTTTTGCCGCAATATTTTCTCGCAGCATTTTCTGCTGAGCTGCAAAATTTTCCGTTAGGCAAAAAATATGAGAGTCATGAATACTTACAACAGACTGTTTGTCTTGAGCGACAGTATCGGGGAGAGGCGTCGATTCAACGGTTTCGGCAGATGCCGTAGAGCCATCCATCGAAAACTTTTTCTTTGTAACCGCAGAAAAAGAGAACTGCGCACAAAGCAGCAACAAGGCAACAAACAATGTGGCTATGGGTGATTTCATCGTTTGATAATATATAAAAGATTATGGTTTCATTATAATTTTTATTCTTCATTTTTCGTCTCAAACCTATTTACTTTTTTGTTAGATTTAGCTAACTTATAATTGTATAAAACAGGAGGATAAATGTCAGCATTATCTCAATATCACGACTTGATTTTATGCATCGTATCCGCATTGGAAGCAAGAGATTCCTATACCAGTTTTCATTCGTCCCGCGTGGCAGAAATGGTGGAAGCCCTATGCAGGTTTATGGGCATAACCGGCGATCAGGAAGAGCTTTTTCACATTGCCGCGCATCTGCACGACGTGGGTAAAATCGGGATTCGTGACGACGTTCTTTTGAAAGCAGGACGCCTTAACGATGAAGAGTGGGAAATCATGAAGTCGCATTCCGAGCAGGGCTATGAAATTTTGATGAAAGCCAAGTTATTCCAGGATGTAGCAGTCATTGTCCGCGGTCACCATGAACGCTGGAACGGCAAGGGCTATCCCGACGGATTGGCAGGCAACAATATTCCATTGGGATCAAGACTGATTGCCATCGCCGACTCCATCGACGCCATGATTTCAGACCGTCCGTACCGCAAGGGATTGGACGTTTCAATCTGCAAGGAAGAAATAAAAAAGAACGCCGGAATCATGTACGATCCCGACGTAG